>VMSR01000247.1 GCA_013792075.1 Desulfobacula sp. | reverse complement strand
AATGTCGAAAAAAGTGCTCTTGCAGGACCCGCCGCTGATTGATATCCCATTTTTATTATGTTGAACAGATGGGGTTTAAAATACGCTTACGGATAATTAATCACAACTCACATTGAGAGAAACTCTATATCAAGCCTGTTTAATATCAAGTTCTAATAGGTTCTCATTCAAAAGGCTTTCCAACAATTCTTTTTTAAGATCATTAATATTTTGAGAGAAGGCTTCTAACATATCGTCATCTACTTTCTGAGCGAGGTTCACTTGTTCTTGAATTGATGCATATAATTGAGTTGTTTCTTTCCATTTCTTTTCAACGTTCGGTGCTGTAATAAAGAAACTATTTCGGGGAATAGCTGCTACTTGTTCCCATGCAATTTTTCCGGCCCGACCGCCGAATATAGTCGCAATATTTTCGAAATTTGGATTTTTATTCCACTGCTGAACCAAACCACAATAAAATCTCATATGCCCAATCGTATCTTGATATGCAATAAGCTTTTTATTCATTATTTCCATCGCCAAAGAACGTTTTAAGTCTATACTCAGTTTAGCTACTTCAAGGTCAACCATAAGTTTGGTTTTATGATACTCAAGCGCTTTTTTATGCTCTTGCTGTAATCTGTTAATATCTCGATTAAAATAGTGCTTTATATGTTCCCTAAGCAGAAAACCGAGTATTATCCCGATACTGGCGAAATATGAAATTACAGTGTTCAATGATTTAATAAATTCTCCTAAAGATTCCAATGTGTTCTTCCTTTTTTTTCTGTATAGATCATGCCGATTGCCCCTGAGCCATTCCAAAGTTCTCTAATCAGATACCCTAATTTTTTATCGACAAATAAAAATTAAAGCAAGAAGGAAACAAGGATGAGAATAATAATGACCAAACAGTTAACCATGCTTGCATTAATCTATATTCTTCAAATGTTCAACAATTCAAACGGCATCATTAAGTTTTTCAAGAAGTAATTTTTAGGGTGCCATCCAGGAGAAGACTATAACGTGTATCGTTCAGTTTTCCACAATGGTAAAACTCAACCATACTTGCAACGAATCTTGATTCTTCCAATGCTCAACAATTCAAATAGTATCTTTAAGTTCTCTATGAGTAATTTTTCGGCAGCAACCCAGGAGAGCACTATAACGGGAAAGGCTCATTTTTCACTTAAAATCACCCACTGTTACATATTGTATCTACAATTTTTTCAATCCGAAACAAAAAAGTAAACTTATTTGGAAAAAGAGATTCACGTCTAAAAAATGGCTTTGGAAACTTTTTACTGCAACTTGCATCTGAAGCAAATTCGATTCGTGAAATATCCGGGTTGCAGGTATCATGGCCGGGAACCCTATAAATTAAATGCGTTGCCCCTGTTCCCCCCCCCGGGTGCCTTGTCTTTCTTCACGATTGAGAATAGTATTTGCCAATCATTTATACTTTTGATAGCTGATGAAGATGAGATTGCCAAAAGATATAGGGAGGATATAGGATGGTAGGCAAAATTCAAGTGGAAAGAAAAAACAAGATTGCCCTGGTGACCCTGAATCGCCCAGACAAAAAAAACGCCTTTGATGAATCCATGTTTCGGAGCCTGGAAAGTGTTACCGATGAATTGAGACAAAATCTTCCCCGGGCCGTTATCGTCACCGGCGCAGGAGACGATGCCTTTTGCACAGGCTTTGATGTGAATCCTGAAAATCCTTTGGTGACACAATTTTTAGAAGTGTTGAACAGCAAGGATCTATCATTGGCCAGAAAAC
The DNA here is from genome assembly GCA_013792075.1 of Desulfobacula sp. Lineage (GTDB taxonomy): Bacteria > Desulfobacterota > Desulfobacteria > Desulfobacterales > Desulfobacteraceae > NBML01. Next base: position 7,753 of record VMSR01000247.1, on the reverse strand, counting down.
TGGTCAGCCGTATTCGAAACGCAGTGGACAATTTTGTTTCCCTTCCGGTTCCCATAATTGCCGCTATCAACGGATTGGCCTATGGCGGCGGCATGGAGCTTGCGACAAGGTGCGATCTGCGGGTAATGGACAAAAGAGCATTCCTGTGTTTTTCAGAAGTGCGGCTGGGGTTGATGCCCGATTGGGGCGGAGGCGTGTACTTAACCAGACTTGTCGGAACTGGCGTTGCTTCAGACCTTATATTGACCGCTCGCAGGGTAAATGCCGGGGAGGCTTTGAAAATAGGTCTGATCAACCGTGTCAGCGACCAGGGACAATCCGTCAGTGACGCAACGGATCTGGCAGAACAAATTTCCCAAAACGGGCCCAGGGCTGTCCGCCATGCATTGGCGGTGATTCGGCAAAGCCAGGGACTGCCACTGGAAAACGCACTTGAACTGGAAGCTGAAACTGCGGCCCAACTCATTGTGTCGGGAGAATGTCTGCAGGGCGTCACCGCGTTTATGGAGAAGAAGAAGCCCGAATTTAAGGATTGACCGGGCATATCGGATGAACCTTCCATGATGAAAACAAAGGAGGTCACATGGAAATGAAGATAGATAAAATTTTCTGCGAGCTTGAAGTATCTGATATCGATAATGATGGGAGAAAAATTACCCGGCTGACAGGCCAGGAGAAACACGATTATGATGACCAAAAACGTTATTTGAATGTATATGCGTCCCTCATGGCTTCTCCTGTTGGAAAATTTAGTGAAAGCCTGAAAGATAAGGAAAGTATCATTCATCGGTTTGACTGGCAGTTCGGCGTTTCTACGCCGTCGGCAGAAAACGCCGTCTTTGACTGGGTGGCCCAATTAAGGGATGAGAGAAGTATCTGTGTTCAAGTTTTAATAGAGCCCCTTGATCAGGACTGTGAATGCATTGTGACCACAGCTGATTTCAACGGGTTCATGCCGCTGAACACAATGAAAGATGAATCGACAAATTATCTGAGTCTGGCAGGATCAATTATCGGCGGTGTAAGTCCGGTTCCCATCTTATCCAAAGCCATGGGCCTGCTGACCGGTGAGGCGGACAGAAAGGAAGCTGCGAAATATGAAAATCGATTCAAGAATATGTTCAGATTGTTCCGGTTTTTAACGGACAAAGGAAATCAAGGCCTGGAATATGTATTAACAAAAGATGTGCTTGCCCAGTGGGGAACCTTTCTCAAAGGATCATTCGGCCTTTGTTTTATCCGGAATTCTCCAAAGGATGCCACTTCTTGTAATTACCGGATCAAGCTGCTGCCCAAGCTGGGGTTTAAGAAAAACGATCACCTTTGTTTTCTTCCTTCGCCAGGGCAACAGGAGGACCTGAAAGCTGAAATTGTCGTCACCGTGAATGGGTAAACCACAGGATATACAGTATCAACTCCTGACAAACCCCCTATGGTTTAATCCTGATGGAAGGATATAGGCCCTTTCGTTCCCCTGTTCCATATGGCTGAAGGGTATTGAAGGATATTTTCTGTCCGTTCTGGGCATGCCCACGGTTTTCTCCATTATTAAAAAGCGCCCCGTTTGCCAATAAGATCTGATGTATTCTCTTCCGGAAGGCCTCGATAAAAACAGAGCCTTTTCCGGAAAAAACCATGTTGCCGATGGCAAGACTGTCCCGGATATCGGCAAGATCATCAAATGAAATGGTATGATTTTTGATATCCTCTTCAGAACCGATATAACCCCATACCAGATGCTCACCGGGTATGGTCACCGGGGCGTTGGGATCTATGATTGTGTGGGGCATGACAATACAGCCTTGCCCGATTTTGATCGGTGCATCGGGTTTTCCGTTTAAAAAAGAGTTAAACCCCACAAAGGTTTCACGACCGATCGTTGCATGGATAATTTTTCCGCCATGGGCTGTCACATTCATCCCTTCAAGGGTTGAATTAACAATATAGGTGTTTTCCTGGGCATTGGAGCCATCCCCCATTACCGCACTCTCCAAAAAGGCCCGTTGGGAGATAAGCACATTTTCACCGATGCAGGTTTTGCCCTGAACCACTGCATACCGGTTGACAACAGAGCTTGACGGTGCGTCAATGGGCGTAATCGTCACAACGTCAAACAGCCTTTCATAATCGGGCTCCCGTTCCTTAACAAAATCATAGATGATTCCCCGGGGCTGGTATGATGCATTTACCCCGACAAAATTGTCCAGAATCTCTTTTTTAAATTTATACTTGAATTCAAAACTTGGGTTTCGGACCCAAACGGTTCCCGGATCAATTTTTCGATGGAAGAGCTCACTGGCTTGAACATAGGAAAATTCACCCACAATGCAGGAATGAAGATTCATAAGGTCCACGGTTGCAAAAGGTCCTAAAAAACAGCCTTCAAGGGTAGACCCATGGATATTGGCATAATGGGCTGAGATTGTGCTTCGAATACCAAATTCTTCAGGACTCTTAAGATTGTGTGAGTTACTGTGAACAAGGGTTTTATACAGAAAAGAGTCCCTGATTTTGATCTGTTCATCATCAACAAGGGGAATGTTCTTTGCACAAGGGATAGTGTCCCCCTGCCGTTTTAATTCATCCCCACGAATATCACTTTTATATATGGCAGATCTTCCTACAGAACACTTCCCAAGAAAATAGCTGCCGGCAATGTTTGAATGTTTGAAATTAAAGTAGATGGGATGGTGGGCGGTAATCCCGTAAAAGGCATAAAACTTCATCATCTTGTCATATTCAAGAGAATTTTTTACAAAGGTATCACTGTCAAAATCAAACTCTTCCAGATTAACGTTAACGCGGCTGATAATTCTATCGATAAGGTATTTTAATTCACTCATCCGATCACTCCTTGATTTTTAAGTATCGGGCTTCCACACCAGGGACAAAAATTGGAATTGTTTCCGGAAATAGGTTTTGCACACTCGGGGCAGATGGTGGGTATGGGACCCAGCTCAATGATCAGTTCTCCCTCCCGAACCGGGATCATTTTTTTGTCTTCTTTATAATTGGCTTCTTTGACCACCCTTTTGACCATCCCGTCAATGGGAGATAAAATGGCCCTTTCCTGTTTCATTATGGTGATGTTAAACAGTTCTTCCCCTTTTTTAACGATATCTCCCGGCACAACATAAACAATCCATAAATCCCCGTTGCTGGGGGATGCAATATGAAATGTATTGTGTTTATCTGCCATCTCTTCTGCGGTTGATTTCTTTTTGGAAGTCTTGTCCAGGGTCACGGGGTAAACAAAAGACTCGGCATCACAGGTGTATCGAACAAGGCATGTCCCCTGGTCATCGGGTTTGGATATATCCAGAAGAATCATTTGGTGGGGTTTTCCATTGGTATCGTTAAAATTGAATTCCTGACCGATTTCCAGACCTTCAAACCAGACATCAATGGGGAGAAGATTGGGGTTTGCAAATTTCTGACGGTAGTGGATGGTCGCCAATGCATCGGCAGGGTGGTTCAAATACATGACCAGTTCTTCCTGGGACGGGTTCCGGCTGAGGTGGACGGATAGTTCTTGTTTTTCTTTCGCAATATCTATTGGTTCAAGGGAGCGCAAGGGAGAGTTTTCAGTTCGAAGTTCAATCACCTGCTTATAATCCGAGCCAAAGGCACTTTCATAAACCCAGTCCTGAGGAAAGCCAAGGGGAAGGCGTCCAAACCCTCCTTTGATGAGCTGCTTGAAGGAATCATTGCTTTCTCGGTAGAGGATCAGCCGTTCTTGCTTGAGCATTTCGCTTAAGGCCTCTTCCGGAACATCGGTAACGCTTTCCAGTATGTGGAGAAGGTGGTGGACTTCGTTTTCACCCCCCCGCTTAAATGCGGCTGTTACGGCCAGGAATGCCGTATTCCAGGTTATCTGGGATCCCGGGGTGACATCATGGTATCGGATGATTTTTCGGGTCCCGGCAAGGAAACGCAGCATATAGGGCAAAAGGCTTATATAGCCCTGCTTAAGCGCACCTTCCTGGGAAGAAGAGGTGGCGCCTCCGGGCATGGCATGGGAGACGACCCCATGGTCAACCCCCTTGAAATAAGGGGCTGTGTAGTGGTCGTAATAGGGCATGATCTGTTTTAAAACAAACCCGGTTGTATGAATCATTTCCCTGTTTAAATTGATGTTTAGACCCAGTTCCTCTTCCAGGTAGGCTGCGGTGGACAGGACATCTCCCTGGCCATACCACCGCACCGCTTCTCCAATGGCAGTATCTACGATGTTTGCCCCGGCAAGGGCTGCGGCTCCCACCGAAGGAACAAAGAGCCCGTCTGTACAATGCCGGTGGTATTGGATGACAAGTTCCGGATATTTTTTCCGGATATCGCCCACCAATTGTTTGATGAACCTGGGGGGGCAGACCCCTGCCATGTCTTTAAGTCCCAGAATAACGCTTTTTTCGGCTTTTTTTTGTGTAAGCCCTCCCACACGTTTTACCATGGCCAGAATTTCATCCACCACGCCCAGATAGTGGGCAACATCAAATCCCTTGGCCCAGGAAAGGGAAATTGCCGGTTCAAATATATTGGCCCTGGAGTTTAAAACCACTTCGGCAAAGGGTTCCATGTTTTCAATATGGTTTAGAAAATCAAAACAGCGCACAATGTCGTAATCTTCACAGATCATTTCCCCTGTAAGCTGCATGAGGTTTTTCGGCTGGGGCTTGTAACCGAGAAGATTGGTTGAGCGCACCAGAATCTGTTTGGGGGTTTTGGGGGCAAAGCGGTTCCATTCCCTGGCTTCGTTAAAGGGATAGGTCATGTTGGCCAGCATTGCAACATGGAAATGGGCACCCCCTCCGTTTTCAAGGGAAAAGAATCCGCACTCATCCAGATAGGGGCCGATAATGGCATCCTCGGCCAGACGAAACCGGTTGCCGCTGTTGGACTGGGTAATATCCCGGGCAGTGGTGTCGGTGAAATGGACTTGATTGGAATCCCGAATAAAATCCAGAAGCGCTTGGCGGTCATTCCGGGGATAGGGGCTTGCAACCTGATTTTTGGTGATTTTTGGCAAACTGGGGTTGAACGGGCCCAGACGTTTGTCTTCTCGTCCCCGATATGCTCCCAGTTTTACAAAAGGGTTATACCCCCTGGCTGAAATTTCTGCCACAAGGCGGCTCAATCGTAAGGATTGTAATTCATTGTCCTTGTATTGCAGCAATTCCGGTGCAGTTGAAATAAAATTGGTGTCACAATTGCCGGATTTGAACCTTTCATGGTTGATGATTTGCCGGTGGAAGGGGATGGTGGTTTTGACCCCCCCCACTATATATTCTTTTAAAGAACGGTTCATAATACCCAGCACCTTTGGCCAGCTCCGGCCATAGGCAACCAGAAGCGCTGCGGCAGAGTCATATTGGGGCGGGAACTCATAGCCTGAAGAAATACAGGAATCAAGGCGGACGCCGGGACCACCCGGTGAAATATATTGGGTAATTTTTCCTGCATTGGGCTTGAAATTGTTCTGGGGATCTTCACAGTTAATGCGGACCTGCATGGCATGGTTAAAAGGGATGGTCCGGGTTTCGTCAAACCGCAACCGGGCGCCGAATGCAATTGCGATCTGCTCTTCAACCAGGTCAATACCATAACGGCACTCTGTTATTCCGTGCTCCACCTGGAGTCTGGTGTTGACTTCAATGAGATAGGGCGTACCACTGCCATCCACCAGAAATTCCACCGTTGCCAGGGAATGATACCCGACTTTTTTGACCAGTTTTCTGGCATAGGCTTTCAATCGTTCCCTGAGTTCAGGGGTCATCCCCGGCCAGGGTGACGGCGTGATCTCCACAAGCTTCTGGTGGTTGCGCTGGATCGTGCAATCCCGCTCGTCAAAGGCAAACACATTTCCATACTGGTCTGCCACAACCTGGATCTCCAGGTGTCTGACAGAAGTCAGCAGTTTTTCCACGTATAGTCTGGGGTTTCCGAATGCTGCATGGGCCAGGGCAGAAGCCTTATCAAAAGCGCTTTCCAACTGGTCCTCCTGAAAAATTTCATAGATTCCCCTGCCGCCGCCCCCCCCTTCGGCTTTCAGCATGACCGGAAAACCGAGCTGTTTTGCGATGATGCGTGCTTCCAAAAGGGTTACAGCCCCTTCAGACCCCGGTACAACCGGAACTCCCTGGCTTATGGCAAGGGCTCTTACGGCAACCTTGTTTCCCAGAAGGCGCATGGGTTCGGGTTCCGGCCCTATAAAAATAATGCCGGCCTGTTTGCATTTGTGGGGAAAAGAGGCGTCCTCGGAGGCAAATCCCCACCCCGGATGGATGGCGGCAATGTTTCTGGCTTTTGCCAGGGATATGATTCTGTCAATATCCAGGTATGCCCTGGTGTTTTCGCCCAGAAGCAGCAGTTCCTGGGCACTGGAGGTGAAGGGAGCGGTCTTGTCCACATCGGTTGTGGTTACCACCGGAATCCCATTGAGCACTTCCCGGATGGACCTTACAATTCTTCGGGCGGTGATCCCCCTGTTGGCAACCAGTATCCGTTTGCCTTTGATAATTTCAACCACCTGTTCAAATGTTTTTTCTTCCATATTGGCTCCCTTCTATTTTGTTTTTATTGGATCAACGGACAAATACTTCCGGTTTGAATAATTTTTATTTCGTTGTTCTTCAATAGTTTCAGCCCCCCAGTTTCAGCCAGGCCGATGGGTGTGGCATCCCAGGTCTTGTTTTCACGGTCAATGACGCGGACCCTGGTGTCCGTGAATGCCAGATGCCCATGGATATCAAGGATAAATTGGGAAGGGGTTTTGGTTTGGAGTGTCTGGTTGAAAATATTTCGGCACCGGTCCTGCAGATCCTGCCAGAGCCCCAACGGGGTGAAATCATATCCAAAGTCCCTGAGGGATGCCGCCTTTATGAGCGTGTGATTCCGAAGTTGCGTCTTTTCCGGGCTTGATACAAGATTAAGTCCCACCCCGGCCACCACCATATCTTCTTTTCTTTCGATGAGAATTCCCCCGACTTTTTTATGGTTTATCACAAGATCATTGGGCCATTTTAAGGCCATTTTTATATTGATCTGGGCAAAGCTTTTCACCAGGCAATATCCCAAAATCAAAGGCAATAGGTCGTCCCAGGCTTGTGAAGGGGTAGGCAGACGGGTGGCGCTGTAAATATTGCCCACCGGAGACATCCACATCCGTCCCAATTGCCCTCTGCCGTTCCACTGACTTGATGCCAGGAGCGATCCCCATTCCAGCAATATTTTTTTTGAAATAAAATGCCAGGCCAGGTCCATGGATGACTTACAAGGGCCTGTGATGATCAATTGCCCTTCTTTTTGTGCTTCTCCGGACACCCAGCACTTTTCTGCGGGTGTGTCGGCAAGAAAGGTGCTGGGTGTCCATGGTGCCAGGGCATCCATATCCGAAGCCCAGGACACGGATTCGTTTTTCAGTTGGTCCGGATCCGTCGGATATGCCATGCCGTCTGATCCTTCTCCCCACAGAAAATAGCCTTTCATTAGGACCACCCCCCATTTTTTTAAGGGGCGTATGGTTTTTCCCCCAAAATAAAAAGGCCAATATGAGGATGATCATGGTTTTGATACAATCCATATACTGACCTACGCTGCCGCTGATCTTTAAAAAAACATGGGATCCTCGGCCTTGTCCGTCATTTTTTTTGCTGTTCTCTCTGCCTTGGAACCAAACTTCCAGTCCGAGACAGACTGCAGGTATAATTAATGGGTTAGGGTTTGTCAACAAGGATTTATTTTTATTGTCTTCCTT
>VMSR01000001.1 GCA_013792075.1 Desulfobacula sp. | reverse complement strand
GGGTTGTATTTTTTCCATTTGTGGTATGCAAAGCTATGAGGTTACGGTATTGTTCCTCATTTATGGTTCCGTATTGCAGTGCAAGGCTGACAAGTGTGGGGATATCATTATGGGCCACTGTAATTTCTTCCCGGAAGGTTTTAATTTTTGGTTTGTTTAAGGTTAATGAATTTTAAGGGCAAAGTAAATGATAAGATGATATAAAAGACGCGGTTTCTTTGAATCGCAAAGTGTTCACAAAGTTATAATAAACATTCGGGATAGTGTTTGATTCAGGATAGGGATCGCTTGATTTTTATGGATCTGATCGTTCAATATTGTTTGTCATTTTTCTATCCCTACCAGGCCATGACGCCTTGTTTATAATGTTATTTTATTTCGTTTATTTCCGTAACAAGATCGGCCTTGTCCATAACAGACTGGGAAGCCCCCCTGCCAGTGATTATAAATTCGACATTGTCCGGTTTCATGTCAATCAAATCCAACAGGTCTTTTTCCGTAAAAAGGTTGCACGAGACGGCAACATTGGCTTCTTCGGCAATAACCAGGTCATGTTGGTTCTCCTTGAGAACAGCACATAATTTTTCATAGCCCCGGGCGCCGGCAGCTTTGTCTTCCTCGGAAGGCTCACCCTTTAAACCGTTACCCAATCCGTATTGTTCTATTGTGATATTTTCAAATTTTGACAGCGCTTTTATTTCTGAACAATCACCTTTTCTTAAAAACTGGACAATGTAGACCCTAAGTCCTGCACCGGCAGCCCTGACTGCAAGCCCAAGACTTGCGGTGGTTTTCCCTTTGCCCGTATAAACCTGTACATACCCTTTCATATCCTCTTCTCCCTGTTCGTGCTGGTTACACTATATAATTTCATTCTTTCAGTGCCACGGCAATGGTTACATCCTTGTTTTTCTTCTTTGGCACAATTAAACGCCCCTTTCCTGCTCCCAGGATCGCTGCTGCTTCACATACGCTTTTAACCCCTAAATGTTTTTCAACCATCTTGGATGGGGTTTCGATGGTATCAACTGCATTTAATTGATTATTATCATAAAATATCAGCGGCAGATCCAGCATGACAGCCAGACTGAGCAATCCGACCTCATCTTTTTTCACTTCTGTGGTGGCCAGGGTGAAGACCGAGTTCAGACTGAGGTGTTCAGAATCCAAAACGGCCATGAGAAAGCGATGAAGCTCTTCCACAGGGGTATTCCGGTTACATCCGATACCAACACTCAAAATTCTTGGCCGCAATACAAGCGTTTCACGTGGAACTTTTATGCGTTTCCAGGTACAGATCACCCCTGTTCCTTGGGTTGGAAGGTTTGGGCTCGAGATAAAGCGCTTTGGTATCTGTGTTTGGATGAAATTTAATGGATCATGGACATCCATGGCAATGTTGTTGAGAAATGCCATGTTTACATGTTTGATCGCAATGGGGTTTTCAATATACAGATTGTTTTCTTGGGCCAGCATGTCAATGGATGGCAATCGGTTCACGTCTGTTGCGGTTGTGATTACAGGCCGGGCATTGATCAGAGTTCCGATTTCATGTGCAAGGCGGTTGGCCCCGCCCAAATGGCCTGACAGCAGGCTGATGGCATGGATTCCATTGTCATCTACCACAACAATCCCCGGATCCTTTGTTTTTGACTGTATCAGGGGGGCAATCATTCGGACGGCTATGCCTGTTGAGAAAATAAAAATATGGGATGAAAATTTTGTGAATTGCTGGGACAGCTCATCGGACAATCTTTGAAAAGTAGAAATTCCATATCCCCTGCAGGCCGGATTTGGATCAGGTGGTTCTGGTCCAGGGAATGGGTGGCAATGACCCATAAGAGGTTCAGACACAAAGAGCCAAGCATCTGAAAGGCCAGCACAAAGGTTTTGTCCAAGAGCCAGTCCATTGGGAGTGATGGCCCAGACTGCAATGGACAAAGATTTTTTTTTATTTGTGAGAGGCGTTTCTGTATCCATGGGAAAAGGCGGCGTCATATAATTTAGAGTGTATAAGGTCTTGGGTCCCCCTGCTGGCTTCGACTGCTTTGCCGACGATTATCAGGGCATGGCGGGTGATATCGTTCTCTTGACATGTTTTTACAAGATTTTGAATTTGGCTGTAAAAAATTTGTTCTTCCGGGTGGCTTACCTTATAGGCGATTGCACATAGTGCTTCGGTTCCATAGTGTGTTTCCAGGATTTTTTGAACTTTTTCTGCATGTCCGATGCTCAGATAGATGGCCATGGAGGATTTGTGGGCGGCAAGGGTTTCCAAATCCTCACTGTCGGGTACAGGCGTTCGTCCCGAAACCCGGGTCAAAATTAAAGTTTGGGTGATTTCAGGGAGGGTGTATTCCATTCCCATTCTGGCGGCGGCAGCAAAGGCTGCGGTCACACCGGGTAGAACTTCATAGGGAATCTTGTGTTTTTGCAATTCCCGGATCTGTTCGAAAATGGCGCCATATAAAGAGGGGTCTCCTGTGTGGAGGCGGACCACCCTTTTGCCGAGGTCATGGTAGTCTTTGATCTTGGCAATGATTTGTTCCAAATTCATTCCGGCACTGGAGATGGTTTCAGTGCTGCTTCCCTTCCAGCAGAGAACCGCTTCCGGAACCAATGATCCGGCATAAATAATAAGATCTGCCGATTCCAATGCTTTCATGGATTTAATGGTGATCAATTCCGGATCACCGGGTCCGGCTCCTGCAAAAATTACCTTGTTTTCCTTATCCGTCATAACGCTTCAGCCTTGATTAAGGGTTTTCTGCCTGAAATAATCCAGACAGGATTTAATGGGTCAAGCCGGTCTCCATATGGCATGGGCTTTGATCTGGACACTTGGATGTGGATCATTTCAGGCGAAAAGTTATTTTTTTTGAGAACCCGTATCGCTGTCTCCATGTTCTGAATCAATATTGTATTGATGACAATTGTACCCTGCTCCTTTAGACGAAGGCAGCAGGTCTCCATAATCTGTTCAAGCTGGCTTCCGCCGCCGCCAATGAAAATTCTGTCAGGATCCGGTAATTGCTCTGATCCTTCCGGAAAATCCAGATTTAGAATTTTGATGTTGGATTGGTTGAACATTTGGATATTGTGGATGATATCGGGAATTCTGTCCTGGTTTTTTTCAATGGCAAAAACCTGTCCCCAGGGAACCTGAAAGGAGGCCTCGATGCCAACGGATCCGGAGCCGGACCCAATATCCCAAAGGATATGGTCCTTTTTAACCAGTTCCAATTTGGACAAGGTAATGCTTCGGATTTCCGATTTGGTGATCAGTCCATTGGAATGGCGGTACAGGCTATCATCCATGCCGATATGTGTTTCGGGTGAAACTAGGTTTCTGGGGTTAACGGATTTCAAAAGAACGACAATATTCGGGTGGGCAAATTCCAGGCTTGGAATTTTGCGATAATCGTCAAACCAGGAGATTTTTTCTTTTTTATCATCACCCAGGTTCTCTAGAACACAAAATCGGAAGTTTGATAATTCCTTGCGGATCAACATGGAAGCAATAAACCCGGGATCTTGGTTCTTATCTGTTAAAAAAGCAACTTTGGCCTCCCCTGCCAGGCTTGAAAAGGGAAAATTGTGGCCGGTTTTTCCATGGAGACTGATGATCTTGGCATCATGCCAGGGCTCTCCAATGGCCGCAAAAGCTGCGGAAACAGATGAAATATTGGGGTGAATCACCAGGTATCGTTTCTCGATAAATCGGGTTAGTGTAGTGCCGATTCCGTAAAAAAGAGGATCACCCGATGCAAGGACCACAATTTTTTTTTCAAGCATCTGTTTTTTGATTTGGTCAATCAGGTGTTCAATTGCACCGGAAATCACCAGGGTTTCTTTTCCATGGCCGACGAACAATTCAAGGTGGCGCCTGCCTCCAACCAGCAAATCTGCAGCCTGGATAAGCTTTAAATGCGCCGGTGTCAGATCCTTTTTGCCCTGGCCAATTCCAATGACATTGATCGTATTCATACTATACCGCCCAATAATATAAGGTTCCAATGATAACAATGCTCAATATTCTGAAAAACTGTCCTGATAAAAGCAATTCCAATCCCATCTTGGGAGAAAAAATCCCCATGTACTGGGGCAATTGATGCCGGAGTGCCCTGATGGGAAAGGCCAGGACATTGCCGAGCAACAGGGCAATCACTGTCTGTTTAACACTGAGAACGCCCGCATTCATCAGTGCACCGGCCGCAGCAAACCCGGAAGTGAATTCCGCTACAAAGCTCAAAATAACAATGGACAAGGACTCCACTGGTATCAGGCTCAAGGTTAGATGGGAGGAAATCGTCTGGTTTAACTGCTCAAAAAACCCATTTATTTGCAATATGAATACCAGAGTATAAATGGGAAGCACCCAGGTGAAAATATTGGTAATCCTTATTGGCAGCCGGGTTTGTATGCTTCTTATAAGGGTGCTCCTGTCTATTTTTTTTGGGGTGCTCTTTTCTTGTTTAGAACAAATGTCTTCTGTTTGTCCAGAAGAATAAACAGTATCCCGACTATTGAGAAAAAAATGTCCAAAGCTAAGGAAACAAAGGGTTCTGAATAAAGTGGCCAGAAAAGTGATGAAAAAATAAATTCCGCCAGCGACTCCGGTCAAAGGAAGCACAATGAACATGGTGGTGGGAAGGTGAAGAAAAAAGGCTGGAAACTGATTTATATAATTGGCCAGAAAAAGTTGAAGTTTTGAGATTTTTTTTGTTTCATAAAATTCCAGGAGCATGGCATTGGCAGGAACACCGGATATAAAGGCCATGGTAAAGGCAGCGCTGCAATGGTTTCCCATTTTTGAATATCTGAATAACGGCCTTGCAAGAACTGCCAACTGCCTAGTCCAGCCCATGGCTTCAATGACCTGGCCGGTAAAAAGCCCGATGGTAATAAGTCCCATGAGCCGCATAAGGGGCAGGCCCAATTGTTTGATGCTTAACGCCAGGGTCAGGATATCAAAATAAAGCATGCTTGCACCCCATATCAACAGGGTGAACAGGGCAGATATAGATAATTTCTTATAATTGGCCTGCTGTTTTTTCATTTTGATGCCAGAATCAATGTCCAATAATCAGGTTCCCTTGTTTCAAGGCTATCCAGGTCCTCAATGATTTCTTCATTTTTTCGACCGCATTTGGAAACAGCCACCCCTTTTGCGTGCAGGCCGGCGTCTTTTAAAGCCAGATTAATGTCGCGTATGTTCTTATAGGCCTTCACAATGGCAACATTCTCCACTTGTTTGATCTGCCTGATCCGATCCCCCCCATAAGCACCCGATGTGATCAGCAGGGATTCTTCTCCTTCGACCAGTATCCTGTTTAACCGTGCAGAGGCCGCATGAAAAGACGTAATTCCCGGGATGGTTTCAATATCAGCCTCTGGCATGATACATTTCATTTTTTTTAAAATATATCCAAAGGTCGAATAGGTGGTGGGATCTCCCAGGGTTAAAAAGACAGCGGTCATTCCCTGTTTCAATGCGGATGAGATCTGTTTGGCGTTGGCAATCCATGCCGATTCAACTTCGTGGGTCTCTTTGGTCATGGGAAATCCGAGTTGTTGAATTCTGGCGGCAGCCGAAATATAGGGAGAGGCTATTTCAACAGCCAGACTGTATGTGTTCTTACTGGAAGCCGCTGTAAAAATAATGTCCGCCTCTTTAATTACCCTGACAGCCTTTACCGTAATCAGTTCAGGATCACCTGGGCCGACTCCCACACCAAACAACTTACCAGTTTTTTTCATTATTTGTCCTTATTTTATGGATAGTTGACTAAAAATATCCGGATAGAGAAGGGTCCCTATGGTAACCATGCCCAGATATAAACGGGGAACCGGTCGGGAAACAATATTCTCATCGATTAAAAACACCTGCTTGTTTTTGATTGCCTTGATAATATGAAATCCAGGTTCATTTAAAATCTGCTCTTCCTGAATCGGATTCATAATTCCCTTCTGGGCCAGAAAAACATCAATTTCCCATGCTTTTGCCAGAATTTGTTCTTTGCCATAAATGGCGATGTTGGTATTCCGTGACGCTATTGCATCCGCTGCCACATTGATTCCCCCTGCCGTTTCAAGGGCAAAGATCGGCATGGAGCCCGGGGTAAAGGTTTTCATCCGACTATGTATTGCCTGGAAATACACCTTTTTTTTCTGGGGTATTTTCTGGGCAAGGGCTTGGAGATGGGCGACTTTTTGTTGAAAATCCAAGACCATTTTCTGGGCCTGGTCCTGTTTTCCTGTTAACCGGCCCAGGGTTAACCAATACGCATACATCTCAGGCACCGTTGCCGGTTGAAGGGAGACCACGACAATTTTGTATTTTTCAAGCTGCTGAACAAACTTGGGGTATCCATTGTCAATCATGGGTCGAATCAACACCAAATCCGGCATGGCGCCTATAAATTTTTCAGGGTCGTCATGGTAAGAAAATTTCATTTTTTCCTGAGCCTGATCGGGATAAGTCTCATTGACTGTGACACCGATGATGTTTTCTTCAAGACCAAGGGAAAAAAGGTTTTCCGTATGGGCACCATAGAGAGAAATGATCCTTTTAAAGGGGGTGGATATGTCAATTTGTCTGCCATGGCTGTCGATAATGGTGTCTGCCATGCACGGAGACAAAAAGCCGATGGAAAACCAGCAGAAAAAGGCAGCCAGCCACTTATATGGTTTTAAAATAGACTTGTTTTGCCTGGACATATTCATTGAATTCAACCTTTGATTTTACATTAAACACCTGTTCAATAGTTTCCTGGGTTATGATATCACTGGTTTTTCCCTTGGCTTGTATGGTTCCGTTTTTTAGAAACAAAATTTCATCTGCCCAGGCGGCGGCAAGATTTAAATCATGGAGAACGCAGATAACCGTCCCCTTTGTTTTGTTTATCAGTTCTCTGATAATACCCAGCATGTGAAGGGTATGGTTGATATCCATATTGGAAAAGGCTTCATCAAGCAGCAGCACGGGAGTGTCCTGGCAGAGGGCTCTGGCAAAAATGCACCGCTGCTTTTCACCGCCGGATAATTCAGTGATTTTCCGGTGTTTCAAATGGGATATCCCGGTGATATCCATGACCTGGGAAACTCTGTCCATATCGGTTTGACAGGGATGGGCGAAACGGTCAATATAGGGGTGTCTTCCCATCATTATCACCTCCTCCACTGAAAATGGAAAATTGATATAATAATTTTGGGAGACCAAAGAGAGTGCCTGGGCTATTTTTTTGGGCGTGAGTGACGATATATCGGTTCTATCCAGAAGAACCTGTCCCCGGTCAGGTATTAAAAACCCGGATATCAGATCCAGCAGGGTCGTTTTGCCGCTTCCATTGGGTCCGAGAATTCCGTAGAAGGTATTCGGAAAAAAGCTACAGGACAAGTCCCTGATGATGGGTGTATCCCCATGGGAAAAGCCAAGGTCCTGAATATGAATTTCCATGGCGTTTCCTATCCCAACCGGCTGCGTTTAAATATCCAGCAAAAGACCGGGCCGCCGGTAAGGGCGGTGAGAATGCCTATGGGGATTTCGTGGGGCAGTACCGCCCGGGTAATGGTGTCTGCAAATAACAACAAAAAGGCACCGACGATCATGGACAGGGGCAATAGTCTGCGGTTGTCCGGTCCTGTAACAAATCGAACCATGTGGGGAACCAGAAGTCCCACAAAGCCAATGATGCCGGAGACAGAGACACAGACAGCCGCAAGCATGGAGCCGGTTATCAAAAGAAGTAGGGTGACCTTTTTAATATCCACCCCCAGGCTTGATGCGGCTCTATCCCCAAGGGAGATGAGATTCAGGTCCCTTGCAAAGCAAATGGCAATCAAAAATCCCATAACAAGGAAGACAAAAATGACCCAAAAATTCATCCAGGTCTTGGAGGCAAAGCTGCCCATAAGCCAGAAGATAATGACAGAAACCTGTTCATTGGCAAGGAATTTTAAAAAACTGATACCCGCAGAAAGAATGGCCGCCACAATGATGCCGGAAAGGATCAGGCTGTTGGATGAGAGCCCGCTTGCAATGCCCTTGGATGATGGAGAATAGGACAGATAAACAACAAAAAACAGGGTGGCGCAGGCACCGGCAAAGGCAAACACAGGCGTGGATACAAAAGTGGCGCCAAGGTTCAGCAGGATGGCAATGCTTGCCCCAAAAGCGGCTCCGGCAGAAACCCCTAAAGTATAGGGGTCAGCAAGGGGATTTAGTAAAATTCCCTGGAACAGAACACCGGATACGGAAAGGGCGGCCCCCACCGCAGCACAGGTGAGAATCCTGGGAAGCCGCACATCAAAGATGACCGCTGCAAAGGTCTCTTCCAAAGGGGTGGCAATCTCCAGGTTACCGAAAAGTTTGTTCACAAGTATCCGAGCGATTTCCGGGATGGGAATGGAAATATACCCCATGGAAAGAGAGATCAATATCATCCCCAAAAGGACAAAAGAAAACAATGCCACCATTGCCTTAAAATAGCTGTCTGCCGGCATGGCCGCTGATACTGATTTTTCCGGGTGCTTGTCTGAAATTTTTCCTCCAGCAGGAGCCACTGACTCCCAATTTATATTTTGTTCCATGTGAAACAAAACAGAGATGTTTTATATTTGCTCTATCATTTCGATAAATAAAAAAACCCATACCAGAAAATTATCTGATATGGGAACCGAATTTATCCACATTGCGCCGATCTACTCAAGTCCTCGAGAGCAAAACGATCGGGCATTTAGGCAGGTTTTCTGACTTCCGGATCGGTTTACTTATCACCCCTTCCCGTTGAAAAAAAAATCAACAGTGGTTGCAGTGATGTTCATCCCCGGTTACAGCGGCGGGTCCGTTCCTGAATTTCACAGGATTTCCTTTTAACTGCAGCGGCAGCACCTAAAATATTGTGTCAAATTACCCCTTTCCCCTAAAGCTGTCAAGCAAAAAGGCCGGCTATGGTGATCATGGAAAGCGGACCCGGTGGGGATTTAGTTTTGCGTGTTCTGGAAAATATCGGGCTTGAGCACATCAAATGCATTAAATCCTGTTTTTAATGAAAAAAGAATGGATAAAATCACACTGAAGTATTCGGTATAAAAAATACACCCCATGATGGCGATCTGGTATTTGATGGCAACAAGGGGAATGGATCCACCCAGAATCTGACCGGTCATCATTCCGGGCAGAGATACAAGGCCTATGGTGGCCATGGATGCAAGGGTCGGATTAATGGCAGCCGTAAGGCTTTCTTTGAACCAGGGTTTTAGCGCCTGGGTCTGATTGTTGAAAAGTGCCAGGGAATAGAGGTATTCCCTTTCATTCTTCTTCAAGCCGGAATAGAAATTTGTAAGCCCGATGATGATGCTTCGCAGGCAGTTTCCCAGGAGCATGCCGCCGATGGGAACCAGGTATTTGGCTTCAAACAGATTGTCAATATGGACCACCACGGCATTAAAGAAGAGTAGAATGACCGAGAAAGGGATCAGCAGGGAAAAAAACAAGGGCTTGAAAAATATGCGAACCTTGAGATTGCTGGATTTTAATATGGAATGGCAGGCAATGGAGATCATGAGCAGCAGATAGGCGCCGTTGAGCCAGGGGGAATCAAATTTAAATAAAAATTCGAGATATAGCCCCACAAAGGAGAGTTGCAGGCACATCCTTGCCATGCCAACCAGGATTGTCCGATTGATTCCAAGTTTCAAATAGCGGCTGATATAGAGGATGGGGACGAGAAATATCAACAAGGATGCAAGGGAAAATATGCTCAGGTCATGGGCACCCATTATGACCACCTCTCGATTCGGACGGTTGGATTGTCCTGCCACCTGCGGTCATGGGAAATAATGATACAGGTTTTGTCGGAAGACAGGATGTGGTCGGCTATCTTTTTTTTCATGGTATCATCCAGGGCCGATGTGGGTTCATCCAAAAGCCAGATTGGCCGGTCCAGGAGAAACCCGATTAAAAGCCCTGTACGCTGGCGTTCACCACCGGAAAGGTCCTTTGTCCTCTTTTGGAGAATAGCGGGGGAGAGTTCCAGAAAGTTCAGCTGTTTGTCTACCATTTCCCGGGGTAAGGGTTGGGAGAAATTGAATTCCCAGACCTCTGTCAGAAGGCGGAGGATAATATCATTTTTTAGATCAATATCCTGGCTCAAATAAAAAATTTGCCGGCGGATTTGGTGGATATGGATTTGATTAAGCTGCAATCCGTTGACCCGGATTTGTCCAGATTTGGGCTGCTCAAATCCGAGGATCAACCTGAAAAGACTGGTTTTTCCCAGGCCGGATTTCCCCAGGATTAAAACTTTTTCATTTTTATTCACACAAAGGGTTAGGTCTGAAAAAATTCGGGTGCTGCCGATGTCGTGGCTGACAGACTCAAACAAGATCATAAAGATTCCTTTTCAAGCTTTTGAAGATTCAGGTTTTTGGGTGTAAATTCTTGTCAGAGAAGCAGACCGGATGGTATCAAAGAACAGGAAGCATGTCAAAGTTGCGAAAGTTTCTTCCATATCATTTTTTGCCTTGTTTCAAATGTTTTATCACCAGCGTTAAACTCAGCAGCAGGCAAAAGACAAGGGGGAAGGCCAACACCCAGATAAGCCTTAAAAGCCAGACAAAAAAGCTTCCCTCATCCATGCCTGCTATAAATTCAGGGGCGGAAAACGGCATAGAAAGGGCAAAGCCGATTACTATCAGGCGAGGGAACCAATATTTTAGTCTCTTTCTCATGCTTCAATCATAATTCCAGTTGATTGGACAAGCAGCAATATAAAATATCTGCAAAGAGAAGGATATCAAAATTACATTGGAGGCAAAAATTATAGGATCTCCTTTTTGAGAGGGTGCAAATTTTGTCCATAACAAAAATCTCGCTTTTTATCCGTCTGCTTGGGCCTTGACCCGTGATAACCTCTCCGTGAAGAAAACAGGGCAATCGCGTATAGCTTTTAATAGCCAGCCTTATACCCGTTCCGGTCGGTGTGACTTTCTGTCGCTGGATAGGCCAGGTGACAGGCTCTGTGTGGACTGCACTTGTGGCGGAAAAACTCGCTGTGCTCAAACAATCCCTCCCACTTAACGTTACGTCCACCAGAGCCTGTCACAACCTGTCCTAAAATGCTCCGCCAAGGCAATCCAACCGGAACTAGTTGCAATGTACTCAACTGGTATATTACCAATAGAGACCAGAGGGGAATCTTACTCTTAATTCCAAAACATACGTCTGAATTGGAAGAATAAAAGGATTGGGTGTCCCATGAGGGCTAGGCCAGGGGTGGGTAAGGGGGTGGAATGGCGTAGCTTACCGTGGTGTCAGGACGACAAAGGCCGCGGCCAGGTCCGCTTCTTTGGTCCTCAAGGACGAGGACCAGAGATTTAATGGAATCCCCCTTGCCCACCCCTGGCCGGGTTGCAGGTATCATGGACAACAATACCTCTATAAATTACATGCGTTGGCCCTGGTGAATAAAAGCAAGCGTCTTGCTTTTTAAAGGCGTTGCCTGTATTCTGTCTGCCCATAACCATTTTAATACGATATAAATTTCCTTGAAAAAAAGAGTCCCATGAAATTTGACACATACCACATTGATTCAGCCATAAAGAGAAATCTGGCAGCAGAAGGGTTTAAACGGCCCACAGACATTCAGTTCAAGGCCATACCTTCTATTCAGAAAGGCGAGGACGTCCTGGCCATTGCCCAGACCGGAACCGGAAAGACAGCGGCATTTGCCATCCCCATTATTGATAAGATCCACCGGGCCAAAAGTTCAAAACGCTCCTTTGGCATCCATTGCATTGTCATGGTCCCCACCCGGGAACTGGCCGCCCAGATCGGAGAGGTGTTTAACACCTTGTCCCAGCATACAAAGGTAAAAGCCTTTGCCTTGTTTGGTGGTGTGGAACAGGACCCCCAGATAAAAAAACTCAAAGACGGGATTGATGTGCTCATTGCCACCCCGGGCCGGATGTTTGATCTCATCAGCCAGGGCGCCATTGATGTGAAAAAAGTGGGGATACTGGTGCTGGACGAAGCAGATCAGATGCTGGACAAAGGGTTTATCAAAGACATTGAGTCGGTGAAGAAAAAATTAGTACAGCGGCATCAAACCCTGTTTTTTTCTGCCACCATTAACAAGGAAATCAAAAAACTGGCTTTTTCCCAGGTCAAAAGCTCTGCTATCCGTATCCAGGTTTCTCCGGATGATCCGGTTTCAAAAAATGTGACCCACGGGGTTCTTTCCGTGGAAATGGATGACAAGCGCTTTTTTCTGCGCAAATTTATCCAGGACAACGCAGATGCCAGAATCATTGTTTTTGTCAGGACAAAGGTACGGGCTGAGCGGGTCGCAAAAGCCTTGGAAAGGGTGGAGATCAAGTCTCTGACCATCCACGGCAGCAAAGACCAGGAGGAAAGGACCGCTGTCATGGGGCAATTTAAAAGCGGGTGGGCCAAGATCCTCATTGCCGCGGACGTCAGTGCCAGGGGCATTGATATCCCGGATGTGGATTTTGTGGTGAACTATGATTTGCCGGACAAAAAAGAAAATTATGTCCATCGGGTGGGCAGGACCGGTAGGGGGACCCAGAAAGGCCAGGCCATTTCCTTTTGCAGTGCTGAAGAAGCACCATTGCTGGAAGAGATCCAGGGGTTTTTGAACAAACCAATTGAGCTTATTCCCATGGGCAAAAAAGAATATTCCCTTATCATTGGGGTGGCAGAAGAGCCGGAAACAATCAAGGACCTGATCCAGGCCAATGAGGACTGGGAAAAAGACCGAAAGAAATCCAGGAAAAACAAATCAAAAAAAAATAAATCCTGATGGACCATGCCTTGTCGGGTCCTATACCCACAGATAGAGAAAGCAGCTGATATACATGAGGGTCACCAGGGTGGCAATGGTCATTTTGAGGGTGGACAATTGGAATGCCGTCTTGATTACCCGGACATTCACGGCAAAGGCATACAAAGAAAAAATGCCTGTCAAAAGAGTGATCACAGGGGAGACGGCCCCGGTCTGAAGGGCGGCCGCAAAGGGTGCCACAAGCCATAGCGAAATGGCAGCCGTCCCGATATGGAAATAGGAGGTCAGAAAATTGGCCTTCCCCCCCATGGCTTTAAGAAATACCCAGATAAAAAGAGCCGCTCCCGCATGCATGAAAAAGGCCACGGGAATACCGGCCACAATTATTTTAAGGGGGTTAAAGGCCGTGGCATCAAATCCTTTGGCCAGCAGTATCCCCTGACTGAACATGGCAGCAGAACATCCGTAAATCACTCCCAGAACCAATACATTGAGGATGGCATAAACCTGCAGGCGTTTCATATCAATTTCTCTTTGCAGGTAACGCATGTTAAAGGTCAGGATATTTCCCATGGATGTCAGATAGGTCATTGATATTTCCTTTTGAAAGTTGTGTTTTTCAATCTCAGTTCCGGTTTTTCGGTGTTGTAAAGCCCGGGAAAACTTTCCCGGGCTTTACAGGTCAGGTCATAGGTTTGGAGAAGTCATTTCTCTTAGGCCTGCTTTAGGTCCAGGGCACAAGGCCCCAGCAAAATATGCCGATACAGATGGCGGAAATGATCACCGGTACGGTGATGCCGTTGTAACGGGTTTCTTCATAATCCGTACCCCAGCCGTGGATGCGGTCAATGACTTTTTTGTCCGCCAGTGTGGGGGCATAGGCCTTGAAAACAGATATGCGGTTAAAAGCAATGGACAAAAGAATAAACATGGCAAAGCTTAAGGGAATGGTGACCATGCCGCCGGACATGCCAAGGGCAGCCACAAGACCTTTTCCCACAACGATTGACGGAAATACATGGGGAGAGATCAGGATATAAAGGAACCCGCAGAACAAAGAGGAAATGATGAGTGCCAGTTTGTTGGCTTCCTTCCACCAGACACCCAGAAGAATGGCCGGTGTTGCAGTGGTGGCCAGAAGGCCGAAGGCCCACAAAATACTGGTGACCAGAAATTTCGGAGGACTAAATGCCATGAGGATGGCCAGAAAACCGCCCATGGCAAGGGCCGCATATCCCCATCTCATTTTTTTGGAAGAGGCCATGTCCGGTGCAATAATGCCCAGGAGATCCGAGCCCACAAGTCCTGCAATGGCCATGAGGTTTCCGCCGATGGTGGAAAGCCCTGCTGCCACGGCGCCGCCCATGACAAAGGCGGCCACAAGGGTCGGGTTGTAAAATACATTTAGGATCAACAGGGTTTGATCTGCCTTGGCAATGACTTTTCCAGTGGTGGCCGTAAAGAAGTTGCCTGCAAATCCCACCACATAGGTGCCGGAAAAAAGCAGTCCCAGGAAAAGGGAGAACCAGACAACGGCCCACCTTGCACTTTTAACCGAAGAAGCGGTAAAGACCTTCATGGCCAGATGGGGAAGGGCCACAGGCCCCAAGGTAAAGGCTGGAATCAGGGCAAAATACCACCTGAAATCATATTTCATGTCAAAAAAGGTGGGAATGTTTTTCATCATGTCCGGAACCATATCGCCGTAAGCAAGCGGCGGAAACCACCAGCCCGAAGAGCCCATGGCCTTCATGATGGCGCCCATGGGAACCACCATGGCAATGGTCATGACCACCATCTGGAAAGCGGCGTTGTAGGAGGCGCCGTACATGCCGCCCACGGTGATAAAGCCGACCGTGGCAAGACCTGCCACAATAATGGCCGTGTTGTAGGGAACCCCGAAGAGCAACTCAAAGGCCTGACCCAGTCCGATCATCTGGCCCAGGGCATACATGACCATGATCAGGATCATCCAGCAGACGATAACGATGGTGGAAGGTTTGCCGTAGCGCTGCCGGATGAAGGTGGCCGGTGTAAAGGCTTTCATCCGGCGAAGACTGGTGCCGTAAAGAAGGGTGAGCAAAGGGATGGAGATGGCCCACTGGATCCACAGATAGACAAAGGGAACCTGGAGCTTCAAAATCAAGGCGATTACCCCTAAAAAGGTGGCAAGACTGGCCCAGGTGGCGGCCATGCCCAGTCCGTTGGTCACAGGGCCTATGGAAAAACCGGCAGCGTAGAAATCCTCGTCCGACACGGTTTTTTTGGAGGAGGTGTAGCCCACATAATAAAAGATCATGAACAGGGTTCCCACAACCCCGAGTCCTATCCAGACATTGCTCAATGCGTATTCAGCTGGCATACATATCTCCTTATCGGGTTAAAGTATTTTTTTCGGGTTCAATCACAGGGGGAAGGGAATTGACATAATCTTCCATTTCGTCATCAAACTTGTTACACATGATGGTCATAACAAGGCAGACACCTGCAACACCAAACCATCCCAATAAAATGGGCAGGATGTACTGGATGGGAAAGCCCCAGAGGCTCCCCTGCTGAAGTGAGGGAAAAAGAACAAAGATGGATGCCGAGTGCCCCATTAAAAGTAGTAAACCAGAGAAAACAAGGGTCAGTGTGATCTCTTTTTTGTAGAGCTTTTCCTTCATGTTTTTAACTCCTGCTATTAAAAGATATTTTTGGTTAAATCTATCATATGCGCGAACATCCCAAATGGTTTCCGGTCACCTCCTTTTCATGGCATATCCTTGTTTGAATTCCCTTATAGGTTTGTTATTTTTTCTTGGAACTCAGTTCAGGGAACTGATGATAGAAATATTCGTTGGGGTTCTCTTGTTTTTTGCCGTTTTCGTTTTCCCTCAACTCGATCCTGCGGATTTTGCCGCTGATGGTCTTGGGCAGTTCGGTTACAAACTCGATGATTCTGGGGATCTTGAATTTGGCCAGCACCTCAATGGTATGCTTGAACAATTCCAGGGCAAGTTCCCTGGACGGCTCATTGCCCTGGGTCAGGATAACAAAGGCTTTGACCAGTTGATGCCGTTTGGGATCAGGAACCCCTACAACTGCGGTTTCCATGACGGCGACATGTTCTATTAACGCACTTTCCACTTCAAAGGGCCCCACACGGAAATCCGAAGATTTGATGACGTCGTCGGAACGACCGACAAACCACCAGTATCCGTCTTTGTCAAAGGTGGCCTTGTCACCCGTGTAATACAGGCCGTGCTGGAATGCTTCTGCGGTTTTTGCCTCATTGTCAATGTATTCCTGGAACAGGCCGATGGCCCGCCAGTTGCTCAGGCGAACCACAATGTGACCGGTTTCGTCAGGTGTTGTAATTTGCCTGCCCTCATCATCGGCCAGGATGACGTCGTACATGTAGGAGGGATACCCAAAGGACCCCAGACGCATCTTTTTTTCCATCCAGGGCGGGTTTCCGATCATGGCAGTGGATTCGGTCTGGCCGTAGAAATCGCGGATTTGAGTGCCGGTTCCTTTTCTCCACTGGTCAATAACTTCCGGATTCAGGGGCTCGCCTGCGCTTATGGAATATTTCATGGCACTCAAATCGTATTTTGAAAGATCCAGACCGACAAAGGCGCGCCATGCCGTTGGTGGAGCACAGAAAGAATTGACTTTATACTTGGCCACGGCAGAGATGTATTTTTTAATATCCAATACCGTGAAATTGAAACCCGTGGCAGTGGCCCCCATGTTAAAAGGGGCGAAAAAGCTGCTCCATGCCCATTTTGCCCATCCGGGTGCACTCAGGTTATGATGGACATCTCCGGGTTCCAGCCCGATAATGATGGCGGTGGACAGATGTCCTAAGGGGTATGAAACAGCAGAGTGCCCGACCCGTTTGGGAAGTCCTGTGGTTCCGGAGGTAAAAAAGCAGAAAAGGACATCCTCATTGCCCACATCCGCAGCTTCGGCTTGTGGTTTTTCTTGGGCAATTTGCGTATAGGGAGTCCATCCCTCTTTTTGCCCCAGAACAATCTTTGCCTTGGGGGTACACTGGGCTTTTTTCAGGGCATCATCCACCAGATCGGTCAACCCTTCAAAGGCAATGATGACATCCGGCGGGTATGCTTCAAACCGGAACTGGATTTCTCGTTCCGTCATGCTGGTCGCTGTAGGCACAGAGACAAGGCCGCCCTTGATGCCGGCAAAGGTTGCAAACCATGTTTCAGGAACAATGGGAGTCAGCATGTACAGGTTGTTCCCTTTTTCAACCCCTTTTTTGCGTAGAAAATTCAGAAACTTATTTCCGTTGGCAGCCAGTTCTTTATACGTAAACTGCTGTTCGGCATCTGTATTCATATCTGTCCAGATAAGGGCCGGTTGATCACCGCGTTCTTTGACATGTATCCCTTCAAAAACCTCTGAAGCCCAGTTAAACTTCTTTGGCAGTTCGGATTTATTCAGCCTCTCGAAGAACGCTTTTGCTTGGGTCTCACGCTGTCCCATATCCTGGATACCATTGAGGGCCATTGCTTCTCTGTATGTGTTTTCCAACGACATTTGATTCCTCCGAATTTAAGTTTTTATCAGATCTATTCTTCAGCTTATGTTCTATAAAACTGTGGGGTTTCCACAATCGGTTGAAATCTGATTTTGGGTGTAGG
This sequence comes from Desulfobacula sp., assembly GCA_013792075.1. Lineage (GTDB taxonomy): Bacteria > Desulfobacterota > Desulfobacteria > Desulfobacterales > Desulfobacteraceae > NBML01. Next base: position 32,674 of record VMSR01000001.1, on the reverse strand, counting down.
GTTTCGGGGATGGGTTTATAGGGAAAAGAGGAGGGAGGTGTAGGTGATTGAACCTACAAAAATAGCATTAGCTTTGCCGGGTACTGATCTGGCCGGTTTTTTCAAAATGAACGGCGCACCGAACCAGTTCATTGGCATGTTTGAGGTTGAGTTTTTCCTTGATTCGTTCCCGGTAGGTACCAATGGTCTTGATGCTTAAGAACAGTCTTTCTGCAATCTCCCGGGAGGAAAATCCCCTGCCGATCATTTTAAACACCTGGAGTTCCCTGTCTGCTAGACGGTCAATGGGGGTTTTTTCCCGGGCTTCCTGGGGACTGGACATGGTGGAAAGAATATGCTCTTTGACCTTTTCATTGAGGTATATCTTCCCCTCCAGCACATGGTGGATGGCGGTTACAACCGATTCCATGGCCTCTTGTTTCATGATATACCCACGGGCTCCGGCGGCAAGGGCCCGCTGGGCATAGAGATATTCATCGTGCATGGACAACACCAGAACCGGGATCTGCCGGTGGTGGAGCTTGACATATTTTACAAGGTCAATTCCATCGGAATCCTGCAATGAGATATCCGCGATAATAAGGTCCGGGGCCATTGTTTCGATTTCCACAATGGCCTGGTCCACATCCCTGGCCTTGCCAAAGGCGCTAAGATCTTCTTCCTGGTTTATCAGCTCGGCAAGGCCCAGCCTGAATATGGGATGATCTTCAACCAGCAGTATTTTTTTTTTATCCGGCATGTCCTGTCTGCATTAAAATTTTAAGTTAAGGGACCGTATCACCTTTGGAAAGAGATTTCCAGTTCCTGTATGGATTATTGCCTTAAATTTCAGACCAAATGGTCTGCCAGTGCCGCTGTGGGCATGGCCAGTTTTATCCGGGTCCCTTTTTTTCTGTCCGAGGAGATCATGAGGGAGGCGCCCACAATCTTGGCCCGGTAGTTCATGATCCGCAGTCCCATGCCGCTGTGATCCTTTTCCGGGTCCATTCCTCTGCCATTGTCCTGGATGATAAACCGAAATTGGTCCCCCCTGATTTCCATGGAAATGCAAATGGTTGTGGCATGACCGTGGCGGATGGCATTGCGTACAGCCTCCCCAGCAATATGGTAGAGGTTGATGATCACCATGTGATTTTCTATTTTTATTCGGTCATCGGCTTCCAGCCGGCAGACGACCTGGTGCAGGATTTGGGTATTGGTCACCAGATCCTCAAGGGAAGAGACCAGTCCGTGGTTATAGTAGACCGGGCAAAGCCCCCGTGCCAGGTGCCGGGTTTTGGAGATGGCCTCCTTGATAAGCGCTGTAATCTGGTCCGAAAGCCTTTCAGCCTCAGGCGATTGACCTGCTGCCTTTTTTTTAATACCTTGGTCAGACCTTCAATCCCGATCAAATGGGGACACAGGTCATCGTGCAGGTCATTTCCGATGGACTGGCGTTCCTTTTCTCCAATCTCCATGATGGCCTTTTCCAGGCGCTTGACCTCGGAGATATCCCGGTGGGTGATCACCGATCCCAAGGGCTTCCCGTTTTTGTCCCGAAAAACCGAGCCCCGGGTGGTGACATCGATGAGCCGGCCGCTTTTTGCCCTTCGTTTGGTTTCCACCCGGGGCAGAATTTCTCCCTTGAGGATGGTGCCGATGCCCTTCATGGTCTCTTTCCAATGGGCTTTGGGTACAAAATGGTCCATGGTCTTGCCCAGGCTGTCTTCAAGGGTATATCCGAACACCTTTGTAAAGGCTGGGTTCATATAAATGACAAGGCCATCCATGTCGTAGACCACAATGGGGTCAGGCACGGCTTCCATGACGGATCTGTATCTTTCTTCACTTTCTTTCAAGGCCTCCTGTGCCAGACGGCGATCCCTTATTTCTGCTAAAAGTTCCCGGTCATAGGTGGCAAGTTTGTCCATGAAGGAATTATAATAAAAAGTGAGCTGTCCCACTTCGTCACTGGATTCCATTTTCACAGACCTGTTTGAAAACCCACCGGCAATATCCTGGTTAAACCGGGCCATCAGAGATTGCAGGGGTTTGGTGATGGTGGAACTTAAGACAAAGGAGATGGGGATAAAGACAATCAGGGCCGCCACCCCCACCAGAATGATGATATGCTTAATGATGCCCAGGGGAAAATAAAATTCATCCAGATAGCTGGATGAGGCAACGATCCATTCGTATTCCGGGATATAATTAAAGATCACTAGTTTTTTTCGCAGTTTTTCATCACCTGGATTTTTCCAGGAATAGATCAGCTTTCCATTCTTTTCTTCCAGCATCGTGCGGAAGAACTGATCCGAGAACCTTGCGTCCCTGGCGATATTGACCCCGGCCAGTTCAGGATGGATGATGATATTGCCCCGGGTATCCATGACATAGGAATACCCTGTTTTCCCGAAGCGCAGGCCCAAGATGCTTTCTTTAAAATCATTGATTTCCACCAGCTGTGAAAACTCTTTTCGATAGGAGGAGACCGTGATCATCCAGTCCCAGGGTTCGAAATAATTGATATACAAGGCCTTTGGACGGGCTGCAGCGTCTTCCGGATTTTTCCATGAATATTCGATATACCCGTTTTTTTTGGCGATCATCTCCTGGACAAACCTGTGATCGGAAATATCCAGCCCTTCCAAAGGTTTTTTAGGGTGTTTGAGGACCCGGCCTTTGCCGTCCAGGATACAGACATATCCGGTGATACCGATTTTCTGGCAGAGGATGATATCCGTGGCCCTTGCCTTTGCCTCTTCCAGACTAATCTCTCCAGCCTTTTGCCGGTCATAGAGGTGCTGGATAATATCATAGTTTTTTTCGGCCACTCCCCGCAGCCGATTTTTTATGGAAACCGACACCGCCGTCTTGACAGTGTTCAGGATTGCCGAAGTGGAGTTTTTCAATTCGCTTTCGATATTTTTTTCCACATTTTTTTTGACAATAGAATAGATGATCAGGCTGGACAGGCTTATGATGATCAGAAAGCAGAATGAATAAATAAACAGCAGCTTGTACCGGATGGGAAAATTTTTGATCAGATCAAAGGGGTTCATGCCATCTCCTTAAATGAAACTGCTGGTTAGTACATCGGGAAAAGAATTTTTCAGAAACGACCGGCTTTGTCAATGGGATTTGTTCTGGAACGGCGGAACCCATCACCGAAGGATTGCAATTTTGCGATCCTGGGTTGCGCTTTTAAATCCAGAGGTCTGAACCATGTGTCAAAAAGGTCCGGGCAGATGGGTTGCAATTTTGTTGTTTTTCAGGGTTGCTGTCGGGCGGTTGTTGGGTGTGTCCGCAGGGTGTACCCTTTTTTAACCAGCGGAAAAGCAAAGGAATATATTGTTTTTTTTTGGTGCCAGCATGTATGGCATGCTCTTTGCCTGTTTTCATTGTTACGAAAACGGGATACCCCCACATGAATATTAAAAAAAAGATGGATATATTCAGGAACCGCTGAATACATGTGGAGGAAATAAGATAGCCGTTTTCAAAGGAGGTAAAATGAAAATTGCGATCAGTTCGCTTGGAAAAGACATCACCGCACAGATCGACCCACGGTTTGGGCGATGCCGGTTTTTTGTCGTGGTTGACACAAAGGATATGCAATTGGCGGCATTCGAAAATGAAAATGCCGACCAAACCGGGGGGGCCGGTATTCGATCTGCAGCATTTTTAATCGATAAAGGGGTTGATCTGGTGATAACAGGCCGGTGTGGACCCAATGCCATGGATGTCTTTACTGAAAAAAAAATTCAGGTGATTTGCGACCAGGCAGGCACTGTGGAATCAGCCATAGAGCGATATAAAACAAAAGCAGCACCCCTGGGGGCTTCTGGAAAACAAAAGGTAGAAAACCTGTCATACAAAAGCCAAGAACCTGACAGCCAGACAGGGCAGTCCAGATGCATGGGCGGTTCCGGCAGGGGGATGGGCCGCGGGGGCTGTGGCATGGGCGGTTCTGTCCGTGGTATGGGTATGGGACGTGGCAGTGGTTCCAGGGGTGCAGCAGATTAGGTGGACCGAAATCGGGATATGTCCATGTGCAGGCGGTTGATGATTTTCTGGATCGATGCCCGTTCAATGCCGCTGAGTCTTGAGGTTTCAGAGATATTGCCCCGGGTTTGTTCGAGGAGGCGGGTCAGGTAGTTCTTAGAAAAGAGATCTAAAGCTTGTTTCTTGGCATCCTTGTACAAAGGAATTCCTTCGGGATGGAGGGTGGTTTCAAGATCCCCCTCCACAAGATTGATCAGGTCCAGGTCAATGGTCTTGCCATTTGAAAAGACCACCATGCGGCGGACATAATTGAGCAATTCCCTTACATTGCCGGGCCAGGCCTGTCGGGAAAGATAGCTGAGCGCCAGAGGATCAATCTCCATGGGGGGGATGCCCATTTCACCACAGGTATTCAAGACAAATTCCCTTACCAGCATGGGGATATCTTCTTTTCTTTCTCTCAAGGGGGGCACTTTCACGGAAAGAACGTTCAAGCGGTAATACAGGTCCTGCCTGAAACTGCCATCCAGGATTTTGTTTTCAAGATTCTGGTTGGTCAGTGCCATGATACGGACATCTGTTGTTTTTGAAAGGCTGGACCCTACTGGTTTGACCTCCTTGTCCTGGAGAAACTTGAGTAGCTTTGCCTGGATGGGAAGACCGATGTCCCCGATTTCATCCAGAATCAGGGTGCCTTTGTTGGCCATCATGAAAAAGCCGTCCCGGTTTCGTTCGGCTCCGGTAAACGCCCCTTTTACATGGCCGAACAGCTCACTTTCCAGAAGTTGCTCGGGGATGGCCGGGCAATTCAGGGAATGGCAGGCATCCTGCTTTCTTTTGGATAAAGCGTGTATGGCCTTGGCAATGTATTCTTTGCCGCATCCGGACTCTCCGGTGACAAGCACGGTGTAATCTGTTACGGCAATGGCGCTCATCTTTTCACGGAGCTGTTTCATGACCCGGCTTTCCCAATGGGCCGTCAGGTCTGAACTCAGGGATTTGATAATCTCCTGCAAGCGCTTATTCTCGCTGGCAAGGGTATAATGTTCCATGGCCCGCTCAACCGTATGGTAAAGGGTTTCCCTGTCCACGGGTTTGGAGATGAAATCCCAGGCACCTTTTTTGAGTGCACTGACTGCATTTTCAACCGTGCCGTGACCGGTGATCATGATCACACACAGATGGGGATTTATTTCAAGCCCTTTGAGCAAGAGGTCGTGGCCGGATATTTCAGGCATCTGCAGATCGGTGAGCATGACCCCGATATGTTCGCGGCGGAGAAGGTCAAGGGCTTCCTCTCCTGAAGATGCACCCAGAAATCGTATTTGTGTGAATTGTTTCTTAAGATTTCGGATCAACCCCTTTAAAAAATCCGGGTCATCGTCCACAGCCAGTATGGAAAAAGAGTTCATGGGAGTGTCCTTAAATTTGTCTCGTGTTCGGCAATGGGAAAGAAGATGCAGAATCGTGTGGTATCATCGCTTTTTACCTCTATTCTTCCGCCAAGTTCGGTGATGAACCCATACACCACGGAAAGTCCGAGTCCGGTTCCTTTTCCGATTTTCTTTGTGGTGTAAAAGGGATCAAATATATGGGAAATAACCTCTTCGGAGATACCCTGGCCGTTGTCTTCAATACAGAATGCCACCTGTTTTTCCGGTGACATACGGGTGTGGATGTGAATTTTCCCCTGATCGGTAAGGGCATCAAATGCATTTAACCACAGGTTGGTTAAAATCTGCTCCAGGATGGCAGCATCACATTTTATATCCGGAAGAGACGCTTCCAGATCAAATTCAATGGTAATCCGCTTGGAGGCACCCTGGGTTTTAAAGATTTCAAAAACAGATCTTACCACCGTATTGATGCTGCAGCGGCCGGATATCACCTGTTTGGGCCGGGACAGGTTCAACAGGTTCTGGATGATTTTTTGAACCGACCGGGTGTGTTTTGATATCACATCAATGTCGGCATGTGTGTCTTTATTTTCCACCGCATCCTTGACAAGATCCGTGTACAACCGGATCACACCCAGGGGATTGTTTATTTCGTGGGCAATTCCTGCTGCCATTTTACCAATGGCGCTCAAGCGTTCTGTCTGCTGCATTCGTTCAATCATCTGTTTTTCCGGTGTGATATCTTTTATATACACAACGATTCTTAAGCTTCTTTGATCCTGGTGGGGTAACGGGTAGAGATCAACGGAAAGATAGCGGTTTTCAGGGGTACGGATTTCCTGACTGACCGGGGTTTCTTTTTTTATGACAAGGTCCAGTATGGTGTTGTTTTTGTTTGCCGAGGATGGATGACTGAGCAGAGATTTAAGTTCTTTTTCCCTTTCGGACCGGCTTTCGGCCGGCAAAATCGTGTCGCAACCCTTGTTGGCAATAATGATATTTGCGTCAAGGTCAATCAGCAGCAGCGGGTCGGAAATGCCTTCAAATATGGATTGGAGCATGTCGTTCTGGAAGCGGATATTTGAAAAAGCCTGGATATTTTCGATGAGAATTGCGATCTGAAGACCCAGGGCCAGAAGAATTGCAGGATCCAGGTCCTGGGGATCGGGTTGTGAATTCCAGGAAATGCAAAGGATGCCCCAATGACTTTCCTGGGACTTTATGGGAACATACAATTTATTGTTTTCAAACAGCACCTCATTTTTCCACAACAACTCCTTGATCGCTTGATCAAGCGTATCTGTGACAGCATCCTTTTTCCAGGAATACTGGTTTTCCGAAGCCACAGTACAATAATAGACAACCTGTTTTGCCTTGAACCGGTTGCCGACATTTTCCAGAACACCGGTAATTAAGGACAGGGTATTTTGTATTCCTGTAAAACCCGAGAGCAGGCTGACAAAGAGGCGGACATCTGCCAGATGCCGTTCTGATTCTGTATGGAGTGTGAGGGTTCGTTCTTCCACTCTTTTCTCAAGCGTCTGGGCATGTTCCACAAGTTGTGTTCTTGCGGAGGAAAGGCAGGTGGCAAGTTCTTCAACTCCCTCGATCAGCCCTTCGATTTCATCTTTCTGACCCAGCCGATCGATAATCCGCTGTTCCTGTTCCCCGGAAAACCGGGTTCTGAAAATCCGGGTGAGCTCATGGAGGTTTTTCATGACCAGGCGGTCAAAAAAAAGGCTGATAAGACCTGCAAACAGGAATATCCCCAGAATATACAAGCTTAAATAATGCAGGGTCAGGCTCATGGCCGGTTCCCGGATCATATCCACTGGAAACCCGGCAACAACAACCCCGGCAGCATCGTTCAGGGTATAATTAAACCCATTGGTGCCGCCGTATATTTCAATGAGTTCTCTGGGTGCATCCTTTGGATCGCCGTGGCATTGCATGCAGGATTCAGTGAAGGTGACCGGCCTTGCCACCATGTGATATTCTTTGCCGTCAACCAGGGTATTGTCTTCCCATATTTTAAGGGTTTTATCTTTCTTGAATATTTCAATAAGACCGGCTTCAAAGGGATTTGCTTTGGATTCAAGGTTTCGGGGTTTTATGGAAACCCTTCGATAATGGTATCCTGACGCGTCCTGGATGTTTAAATTGGCCATGACCTGCCTGGAGATATAGGAAGAGGACATGGCCTTTAAAACAAACCGGCCTTCGGGCAAAATATTAAACATTTCCGGCCGCAATTGTGTTTTTACATAATCCTGGAGGGCATTGGATTGGGCCAAAAGCATTCTTGACCGCTGACTGATTTCCGATTCAAGAAGAGAGTTAAAGTGAAAATACATAATAATGGAGATGCACAGGCCCAATGCCAGCGCAAACATGACAAGACCTGTGATGAATTTAAATCTTAAATTAAGTGTCTGTGTAAACATGGGCTGCCTCCTGTTGATACCCCAGGTTATATCCATAGGAGATTCCGGAGTAAATTGCAAGCCAGGGTGTAAAAGGTGGATCCTTAAGAACATTCAAGTGTATCCTTAAGGATGCACTTCATTCAAACTTTTTTCTGAAAAAACAATATTATCAATATGTTATATACAGATATTTTATGGCATGCGAATTGCTGTACCTAGGATTCAAACGCGATTGCCAGGAAAAAGCAGGTGTGGTTTTACAAATTTATTCATCAGGAGGAAAAAAAATGGCACAGGACAGCAGCCTAGTTGTCGATCACGGTCAGAGCAAGTGGTCCGATCTATGGAAAAAAGAGGACTTTCTGGCGATATGGCTTGGATTTGCCATCATTGCCGTATGCATGTTTGCATACTTTAATTATGGGCCAAAAGCAGAATTTGAAAAAAAAATTGGGACAGCAGATCAAATCCAGGCAACTGAATCTGCCAACGCCCCGTTTAAAACAACAGCATGGTATAAAGCCCAGGATGAAAAGAAAAAATTAAAGGCGTCGGGATCTGCTTTTGGTAAATTTGTATCCCACTGGACAAAAAAACCAGGTTCATGGAAAACCAATCCCATGGATGCCTTTATCCAGACAGATGCCCAGGCAAAGGCAAAAGATGAAAAAGCCATGCCCAAATATGATAAGGCCAAAGCGGCTGAGGCAGAAAGCTTTGGGGCTGCAGTGACTGCCGAAAAGGCCGCAGCCCTTGCATCCTATAAAGACACCGCATTGAATGATGCTGCTGCAGGCAAGATTGCAGAATGGCGGGAGGACCATAGAGCTGTCAGTGATGCCAAGAAAAAAATCGGAAACAAAGCCTATAATTATTTCCCCACCCTCCTGGGCCTCTTTGTCTTTTTGGCCTTGATCTTCGGATTTGGTGTCAAAATGATGGGCGAAAATGCCTTTGGTTTTTTTAAAGGGTTTCTCATTGTATTTCTTGTGGCAACCCTTGCCTATCTTTTGGGCGGCCAGGCCATTTCCAAACAATATGGCATCGGTGCCGAAGCCTGGGGTGTTCTTCTGGGAATGATTATCGCCAATACCCTTGGTACTCCCAAATGGGTTTTGCCTTCCTGCAAAGTGGAATTTTTCATCAAAACCGGTCTGGTTCTGCTGGGTGCGGAAGTGCTCTTTAACAAGATTGTTGCCATTGGTGTTCCGGGCATCTTTGTGGCCTGGATTGTTACGCCCATCGTTCTGATCAGTACCTATATCTTTGGTCAGAAAGTATTGAAGATGCCTTCCAAGACCCTTAATATGGTTATTTCTGCAGACATGTCCGTGTGCGGGACTTCAGCCGCCATTGCCACTGCTGCTGCATGTCGTGCCAAAAAAGAGGAACTAACCCTTTCCATTGGTTTGTCTCTTGTGTTTACTGCGATTATGATGATTGCCATGCCGGCCTTCATTAAGGCAGTGGGGATGCCGCAAATCCTGGGAGGTGCCTGGATGGGCGGAACCATTGATGCAACAGGAGCGGTTGCAGCAGCCGGTGCATTCCTGGGTGAAAAGGCCATGTATGTTGCCGCCACCATCAAGATGATTCAAAATGTTCTTATCGGTGTAACGGCATTTTGTGTTGCCATGTACTGGACCATGAAAGTGGAACGCGAAGCCGGTCGGGAAGTTGGCGCAATGGAAATCTGGAACCGGTTCCCAAAATTTGTCCTGGGATTTCTTGCAGCTTCCATTGTTTTTTCCATACTTGACAGCAGTCTTGGCAAGGATCTGGGAACAGCCATGCTGGATCAGGGAGTGGTTCGCGGCGGAACCCGTCTCTTCCGCGGATGGTTCTTTGCCTTGTCTTTTGCCGCCATCGGTCTGTCAACCAACTTCCGGGAGCTGGCAAAATATTTCAAGGGCGGAAAACCACTGATTCTTTATGTCTGCGGCCAGAGTTTTAATCTGGTCCTGACCCTTGTCATGGCATATGTCATGTTTTACCTGGTATTCCCTGAAATCACTGCAAAGATCTAATAGGATTTATATTGTTTGACCGGCCGGGAGCGTTATTGCTCCCGGCCCTTAAAAAAGGATTGGAACTGATGATAGAAAAAAGTTTAACGGAGCGAATCACCCGGTTTATTCTCGTATTTGGTCTCACGCTTGCTTTTGTCTATGTTCTGCTTCCATGGGTTACCCGTTCCTTTGAGCCCCTGAATCACATGTCCTTATCCTTGGATGAAAGCGGGATTAATCCCAGCAGCTATTATTATACAGATGTCGAACAGGTCATTGAATCGGAACAATATCTTGAGACGGTTCTGAAAGATAATTGATAGGGACGTAAGACAGGTATTCCAGGTTCCCAAGAAACATCAGAAAGTGCTTACATCCACAGTCACATTTAATCGATGCGGTCCTCCACCGAGAACGGTTCCCTTAACCGGTGTGACATCCGTGTAATCTCTTCCCCAGGCCAGGGTCAGGTGCTGATCTGTTGGGATAACATTATTGGTCGGATCCAGGTCTATCCATCCTGTTCCGGGGATATAAAGGGAAACCCATGCATGGGAGGCATCTGCCCCCACAAGCTTTTGTTTGCCCGGCGGTGGTTGGGTATGCAGATAGCCGCTGACATACCGGGCGGAAAGTCCCAGGGAACGAAGGCAGGCAATCTGAATATGGGCAAAATCCTGACATACCCCCCGTTTGAGATCAAAGCTTGTTTCCACAGGCGTGGTGGTGGTGGTCGCCTGGGGATCATATTTGAAGTCTGTAAAAATTTTTTGTGTCAAGCCAAGGGCAGCCTGAAGAATGGGCGTTCCCGGCAAAAAATGATCCCGAGCCCATTGGGCATAGCGATCTGCCACAGGGATCATGGGAGAGGCAAAAACAAATTGAAACGCATCCAGGTCCTCTGGGGTTTCATGCCGCCACAATCGATCTTTTGCCTGTTCCCATGCAGGGGTCTGCTCCGCGGGCATTACCGGCTCCGGAGAAAGAAAAATCTCACTGACAGCACTGATTTCCAGGGTGGTGTGGGGGATGTCGATGGTGGTATGGGTGACACGATTACCAAAAAAATCTTTACGCCTGGAAAGACTTGATGGTAAAGGCAAAAGCGTTATCATTTCAGATGTACAGGTCTGGCCGCCTGTGTTTCGAGGGGTCAGAAATAGTTCATTGTGGGACAGGGAGGCCAAACTTTCATATTCATATCGGGTGGTGTGTGAAATTTTATATTTCATAAAGCCTTTTTTCCTTAAAACAAGTGTGCCGGGTGTGCAGGGTCATCCATAAGGTTTTTCAGCTGTTTTTCCGTTTCTATCTTGCTCAAATAGTGCTGGGTTATGGAATCGGTCAAATCCCCAAGCCCTGTATTCAACCGTGTCAGGAGCTCTGAAAGCTTTGGCAGGCTGCCGTCCGGGGGCATTTCCATGAGGTCACCGATGTCAGTCAGGCGGAGCTGGGTGGTCAGATCCAGGACCCGTTTCTCTTCTTTTGTCCGAAATGGCCGGGGAGCACTTCGGGGAAGTGTTTCCACATGGTCGAACAAGGCCGCCATCTGGAATCCCACAGCCCTGGGGTTTAATTCGTCCAAAAGCAGCAGATCCACGATGGGGTCCATGTGAAAGGTGGTCCGATAGCGGGTATGATAGGTGATGGTACTGTCCGCCACCTCCAGCAGTACCTCGAGATCATGACTTTTGGGGATGCCTTTGGATGAAAACAGACGTTGAAGCAGACCAATCATATACCTGGCCCGTTCTATGCGCCGCCCCATGTCCATGAAACGCCAGCCCATGCCCCGGGTCATGCTCTCCTGAGCAAGCCCTGCAAAGGCAGACAGGGTCAAAAGCATCTCGTCGACGAGTTCCTGGACCTCACTGATCTGGTTATGGCGAAGGGGAACAAATCGGTTGAGCTCATTTTCCATCCGCCCGAGAATAAGCCAGGAATCATTGGAGAGGCGGTCCCTTACACTTGTTGCCACCTTTTTGACATTGTTGAGGGACCCCCGGATACTGCCCACGGGTTCGGTGCCGAACATGGCCCTGAAAATTTGTGTTTCAACGATCTGCATGTTATAGGCAACATCCGGCTGGGCAAGGGCCGGAGAAATAATGTCAAGTGTGGCCATCATGCGCAGAAGAAATGGAAATTCTCCGATCAAATCCAGCCGGGTTTCGCTGTTGATGCGGTTCAGAACGCTTCTAACCACCCGAAGCATTCCTTCGGTGCGTTCAATATACCGACCCAGCCAGAGCATGTTGTCTGCCACCCTGCTGGGAAGATCACTGCCCCGGTGAATTTCAAGGGGCTGTGTGAAGGTATGAATCATCGACACATGATCGACAATATCCGGGGAAAAGCACCAGGTGTCTTTGCTTCCCTGTTCTTTGCCGGTGTTGATTAAAAAGGCAGCAGGATCCCTGGAAATCCGGGTTAATGCCCCGGGCATAACCCGGACCGTATCATCCGGCATATCGGGATCAACCAAGTTGCCTGCCGGCGTCATGGCACTTGAAAACATGCTGATGGCGGCATATGAATTTACCAGGCCCCCTTCTTCCCAAACCGGAAGCTTACAGGGTGAAATGGGGTCACGGCTGATATAGGCATAGGGGGCCGCTAGTATTTTTTTTGCCAGAGCACTTATTTCCTCCCGGCTTAACCCGCGGGTATCCACCGCCGGAAGATGGGGCCGTGCAAAGGCCGATGCAATGATCATCGGGTGATTCTCATCACCAAGGCGGGCCAGAACCCTGTTCAACGGATCTTTTTGACCGCACCAGGCCGTGGGCAGATCCTGGACGATCAAATCCTCGCCCAGCAGCTGCCGGCAAAGTCCCGGCAAAAAAGGGATGAGCCCTGGGGTTTCCAATACCCCGCTGCCCAAGGGATTGCTCACCGCAACATTGCCGGCCCGGACGGCCTGCACAAGGCCCGATACCCCGATAAGGGAATTGCTGCCAAACACCAGAGGATCACAAAAGTGATCCTCAATCCGTCGAAAAATAACATCCACCTGATTCAGCCCGCCAAGGGTTTTTAGAAAAACCGTATCGTCCCGGATGGTCAGATCGCTGCTTTCCACCAGGGTAATCCCCAGATATCGGGCCAGAAACACATGCTCAAAATAGGTGGGGCTGGAAGGACCCGAAGATAGCATGACCACAAAGGGTTCGTGTTTTTCCAGTCCGGATATGGTCATGAGGGCGTGGTTTAAAAATTTAAAAAAGGGTGCCAGGCGCAGCACCTTTCCCGAGTGAAACATCCGGGGCAGAATTCTGGAGAGGATAATCCGGTTTTCCAGGGCATAACCGGCCCCGGATGGGGCTTGTGTCCGGTCGGACATCACCCGCCACTGGTTGTCCGGAAACCGGCACAGATCGGTTGCATGAAAATGAAGTTTTAATGCAACTCCTGTGTAAAGGTCATTGCACTGCCGCAAGAACCGGGGGTTTGCAAAAAAAAGTTCGGGTGGAAGGTGGTAGTTTCGGATCAGTGTCTGGGGGCCGTAAATATCGCTAAAAATGGCGGTTAAAAGGCGGGTCCGCTGGCGGATTCCCCGTTCAAGGAAATCCCAGGTCTTCATTGAAATGGGAAAGGGAATGGGATCAAGCTCCCATGGCCGCTCCATTTTTTTCTGGCCGCTGAAAATATTATAGGCCACCCCGTGTTCATGCATGATCTGTCTGGCTTTCTGCCAGCGCCGTTCCAGTTCTTTTCTCCCCAGGGTGTTCATGTATTCGATGAGCCCCTCCCAGTGGGAGGCTATCTTCCCGTCAGGCGCCAGCATATCGGTACAGGGATCAAAAACAGACGGGATATCGGTAAAAATCGGATCATTCGCAGTCGTTTTTGCGCCAGCAATTAAAACAGGCTCATTGGGTTTGTTTGCCATCTGTTTGTCTACCCTTTTTTCCGCAGATCCAGCGTGTGGGGAAATTCAGGGTTCACCCGTTTTTCAGGAAGGGTATCAAGGCCCCCCGGGGTATGTCCGAAACTGAAAAACCGTGAAATTCTCCTGCCTTCGGCTTCATATGAATTCACCGGGAAGGCATCGTAATTTCGGCCTCCAGGGTGGGTGACATGGTAGGTGCAGCCGCCGATGGAACGATGGCTCCAGGTGTCCACAATATCAAATATCAGGGGGGCATGGATGCCGATGGTCGGGTGCAGACAGGACGGGGGCTGCCAGGCCCGATATCTGACACCGGCAACAAATTCTCCCTTAACCTGTGTGGGCTGCAGGGGAAGCGCCCGTCCATTGCATAAAATCATATACCGGGAATCGGTCATGTGTTTCATTCGCACCTGCATTCTTTCCAGGGACGAGTCCACATACCGTGCTGTTACACCTCCACCGGGTTCTTCACCCAGCACATGCCAGGGTTCTATGGCCGTCCGCAGTTCCATTTCCATTCCGGCATGGACCACTTGCCCCACAAAGGGGAACCTGAATTCAAAATGGGGATGAAAATACGCTGGTTTCATGGGGTATTCCGGGTTAAAAAAATCAAGAACGTCACAAAAATCCTGCCACACATGATGGGGCAGCATAAATCGGTCATGGAGGGAGGTGCCCCAGCGAACCAGTTTTTCTTCATAGGGTTTTTTCCAGAAAGAGACCATGCAGATCCTCAGGAGCAATTGCTGGGCAAGGCTCATCTGGGCATGGGGCGGCATTTCAAAGGATCGGAACTCCACCAGACCCAGCCTGCCTGTTGCAGAATCCGGAGAATACAATTTGTCGATACAAAATTCCGCCCTGTGGGTGTTCCCGGTAAGGTCGGTGAGCAGATGCCGGAAAAGCCGGTCCACCAGCCAGGGAGGACAGGCCATCTCTGAAGGGGTCTGAATCTGCTCAAATGCGATCTCAAGTTCGTTTAAAGCATCATGGCGGGCCTCATCAATTCTGGGTGCCTGGCTGGTGGGTCCGACAAACAGGCCGGAAAATAAAAAAGACAAGGAGGGATGATTGTTCCAGAACCCCAGAAAACTTTTGAGCAGATCCGGCCGTTTGAGCCATGGACTTTCACCGGGGCTGGGCCCTCCCATGACGATGTGATTGCCCCCTCCCGTACCGCTGTGGCGTCCGTCCAGCATAAATTTTTCCGTACCAAGTCCTGTCAGTCTTGCGGCTTCATACAGATCTGTCGTGGTTTGAACCATCTGTTCCCAGGTGCGGGCCGGATGAATATTGACCTCCATGACACCGGGGTCCGGGGTGATGCTCAAGCGGTTGATTCGATGGTCAAAGGGCGGGGTATACCCTTCGATGATCACCGGAAATTCTGTGATTTGGGCTGCTTTTTCCACCGCTGTGATCAGTTCAAAATAATCTGCTGCACTTTCCATGGGCGGCATAAACACATAAAGCCTGCCGTTCCTGGGCTGGATACACAGCGCGGTCCGGATCACCCAGCCCGCAGATTCGCCTGTGACCGGGCGGGGATCTGGAAACGGCTGGGGCTGTTTTACAATAGCGCTGTTCAACTGCTCTTCGGGGCTTCCTTCCAGGTGATTCTGACCTTTTTTCTCTTTTTGCAGCGCCGTGTTCTTTGCCATGTCATCTGTGGAGGTCAAGGGATCCGGCCATGGTTTTTGCTTGCCCATGGGATCTTCTTCAACCACTATTGTCTCATCCTCGGGCCTCACCCATGGCAGGGAATCCAGGGGCAGGCGCAACCCCATGGGAGAATCCCCGGGGACAAGGAACAGCGCATTGCTTTTCAAATACCACGGGCCGCTTTTCCAGGACCCTTTCTGCAAGGGAAGTACATAACCTGTGACCTGTCCCAGGCCCTTTTCAAACACCTGGGCCATGCGCGCCCGGTCTTCGGGATTTTTCAGTTTTGAATCTTCGGGTGCCACATTGACCGGCAGCCGCTGTTCCTTTAGCAGCCAGTAAAAGATATCTTCATGGGCCGGCATGATATAGTCGGCATTCACCCCAAGAATCTGGGTGACCGCGGTCAAGAATTTTTGGGCGTGTGGGGCATCAAACCCGTAATTTTTTGTTTCATCGGCAATCAGTTGGTCATCGGTCCATAGCGGCGTGCCGTCCTTTTTCCAGAAACAGCTTAGCGCCCATCTGGGAAGAGATTCCCCGGGATACCACTTGCCCTGCCCAAAATGCATCAGGCTGCCGGGTGCCCATTTTGCCTGAAGTTTTTTAAGCAGCTCCATGGACAACTCTTTTTTGGTGGGGCCCACGGCCTCAATATTCCACTCTGCCCCCTCCATATCCTTTGCCGAAACAAAGGTGGGTTCACCGCCCATGGTCAGGGTAATGTTTTCTTTAACGATGTCTTCATCCACCCGGTGTCCCAGCGCTTCGATCCGTGTCCAGATCTCTTGGGGGTAGGGTTTTGTGGACCGGGGGTCTTCGTGTATCCTGCGGATGTCCATGGTGTGGGCAAAGGCAACCTCGCATTTTTCCAAACCGCCGGTGACCGGTGCGGCACTTCTCGGGTCCGGGGTGCAGGCCAGGGGGATATGGCCCTCCCCCGCCAGAAGACCCGATGTTGCATCCAGGCCGATCCAGCCGGCTCCGGGAAGAAACACCTCTGCCCAGGCGTGGAGATCGGTAAAATCTTTTTCAGGTCCACTGGGACCTTCCAGGGATTTGACATCCGGTGCCAGCTGGACCAGGTATCCTGAGACAAAGCGTGCGGCAAGCCCCATATGGCGCAGGATCTGTACCAGCAGCCAGGCCGAGTCCCTGCAGGAACCACTGCGCTTTAAAAGGGTTTCCTCACTGGTCTGTACATTGGGTTCCATGCGGATCTTATAGTCGATCAGCTTTTCCAAGTCCTGATTGATCATGACCAGAAAATCATTGGTGTTTACAGAACTTTTGTCAATACCGGCCAGGTATTCTTTCAGTTTTTTCCCTGGCGCGTCTGTTTCCAGAAAAGGCTTGAGGTCCTTTGCCAGTTCCGGCGTATAAACAAAGGGAAATTTTTCAGCCCAGGGTTCAAGAAAAAAATCAAAGGGATTGATAATGACCATCTCGGCAACCAGATCCACAACAATGGAAAAATGATCGGTTTTTTCAGGAAATTGCAGGCGGGCCAGATGATTGCTGAAAGGATCCTGCTGCCAGTTGATAAAATGCCCTTCCGGCTGGATCATCTGGGAATAGCTTAAAATGGGGGTTCGGCAGTGGGGTGCCGGCCGCAGTCTGACAACCTGAGCCCCCAGCTGAATTTTCCGGTCATATTGATAGTCTGTCTTATGGGTCAATGCCACTTGAATGGACATAAAAGGGTCTCCAATTTTCTTAAAAAAGGGGTTAACTGCCGGATACGCTTGCTTCTATCCGTGTTGTTTGCCGATCCTGCCTGAAGGGTCTTGGGTTACTGAGCCGTCTCGGCGACAGTTTCCGATGGGATCGCTTTAAAAAATGCATCATGGATATCATTGCCCACGGTGTTTATTTTGACCTGGAGGGCATCAAGGTACTCGTGCATCCCCTGGTTGATGATCTCTTCAATGTCGGAATAATCCAGGTCTGCACACAATCGTCCCAGGCTTTTTTCAGCCTTGTTGGATACCGAATCCACCTGGGTTCCTGAAATATTGTGCAGGGCTTTTTCCGCTTTTTTCAGGCAATAGCGGATTGATCGGGGAAATTCACCGTCAAAGATCAGAAAATCACACACCTGTTTGGGGATAATCCTGTGAAACCGTTTCCGGTACATTTCAAGACCTGAGGCAGACTTCAGGACGGCGGCCCACTGGATGGAATCGTAGGGCGTGTTGACATCTCCTGCATTGGGCAGCAGCATGAAGTATTTGACATCCAGAATCCGTGAAGTTTTGTCGGCTCTCTCCAGTAAAAGCCCTGCCAGGGCAAACTGGAACGCCTCTCCATGGGACATGGTCGTATACAAAAGGCCCGTAAACATGTGGCCCCGCATGGTGATGATCTTAAAAAATTTATGGGGGTTTCGGCCGGCAAGGTCGGTGATGGTTGCATCCTTGAGTTCAAGATAATAGCGGTTCACCTGTTCCCACATTTCAGAAGAAATGATCTCCCTCACCGATCTTGCATTCTCCCGGGCAGCCCTCAGGCAGGAGATGATGGAATTTGAATAGTCCTGATCCAGGGCAAGGAAATGGATCACGTTCCGGGAAGAATAGTCTTTGCCATATTTTTTTTCAAACAAAAGATGATCTCCCGTGGCCATAATGATGGGGGACCATTTAAAATCAGGTTGAATGGAAAAATCCAGGGTGAGATTGAGATTTACACTGATAAACCTTGCAATATTTTCAGCACGCTCAATGTAGCGGGTCATCCAGTAGATTGAGTTTGCAACGCGGCTAAGCATGGTTACCTCCTTATGTCTTCTGTGGGGTCTGTAGACGTCGACTGCGATTGAGATTGAGACGGAACTGGGTTGTCCTTTTTGTCACTGCCAATGACCCAGGTATCCTTGGTCCCGCCGCCCTGGGAGGAGTTCACCACCAGGGACCCTTTTTTTAAGGCCACCCGGGTCAGGCCGCCGGGAAGTACAAAAATTTCTTCGCCATACAGAATATAGGGCCGCAAATCAACATGACGCCCCTCAAAGTGAGTGTCCACGATGGTGGGAACCCGGGACAGGGCAATGGTGGGCTGGGCAATATAGTTTCTGGGGTTCTTCTGAATGCGTTCTGCAAATTCCTGCCGTTCTTTTACACTGGCATGGGGACCGATCATCATTCCATAGCCGCCGGATTCATTGGCCGCCTTGACCACCAATTTGTCCAGGTTTGCAAGCACATGGGCCCTGTCTTTGTCATCGCGGCAGATAAAGGTGGGAACATTGGGAAGAATGGGATCTTCATCCATATAATATTTGATGATCTTGGGAACATAAGCATACACCGCCTTGTCATCGGCAATTCCGGTGCCCGGTGCATTGGCCATGGCCACCTTGCCGGCCCGGTAAACATCCATGATACCGGGGATTCCCAGCATTGAATCAGACCTGAAGGCTTTGGGGTCGATAAAATCATCATCCAGCCTGCGGTAGATCACATCTATCCGCTGAAGCCCCTTGGTGGTCCGCATGTAGACAAAGCCGTCAGAAACCACAAGATCCTGGCCCTCCACCAGTTCAACCCCCATCTGCTGTGCCAGAAACGAATGTTCAAAATAGGCCGAATTGTACATGCCCGGGGTCAGCACGCCTATTTTGGGGTTTGACACACTTGCCGGGACCAGATTTTCAAGGGCCGCCAAGAGCTTGTTGGGGTATTCATCCACCGGCCGGACATTGGAGTCGGCAAACACATTGGGAAAGGTTCGTTTCAAGACCTGCCGGTTTTCAAGGACATAGGACACACCCGAAGGGCATCTCATATTGTCTTCAAGCACATAGAATCGCCCGTCCCGGTCACGGATCAGATCCGTCCCGGTCACATGACACCAGATTTTTTCAGGCGGCATCAGTCCTTCACACTGCTTTCTGTAGGTAGCGCAAGACAGGATCAAGTCTTCGGGAACCACCTTGTCCTTTAAAATTTTTTTATCGTGGTATACATCATGGATAAACAGGTTCAGGGCATAAATTCTTTGTTTGAGCCCGGCTTCGATTTCAAGCCACTCTTTATTGTCTATAATCCGGGGAAGGATATCAAAAGGAAGGATTTTTTCCGTTCCTTCCTCACTGCCATAGACGGCGAAGGTGTTGCCCATCTGAAGCAGGGCTGTCTCAGCCGCTTTTTGTTTGAGCAGAAGATCGTTTTCCGGCAGGGACTCGATTTTTTTTATTAACAGCTCAGCACCGGGCCGGGGAGAATCATTTTCATCGAACATTTCATCATAAAAATTTTCGGTAAGATAGTTTGCAAATTTCATGGCAGCTCCTAGTAGTATAGTCTTCAAATTTTCTGCGCACACGGAGGGTCCACACTTCGGTATTAACGGACAGGCCTTTCAAAAATAAAAACCAAAGGTTATTCAAAGATGGTGGCTATAAATACCATACAGAGGTTTTTCTGTCAAATTTGCAGGGAGCCAAGAGGGCAAAATGCAGAAGCCATTTTACCTATGTTTCTACCTGTTCGAGTTCGAAGGGGATGTCCACGGCAAGGGAAATAAAGTTTTTTGCAATGGCCTTTTCACCGGTTGTGAAAAAAGTCAACCGCGGGCTTTGGCCCTTATGTGAAACCAGGTCATATTCTGTGAGGATTCTTTTTGTCTGGGCTGCAACGGCAGATGAAGAATCAATGATGGCCATCCTGCCCTGGGTCACCGTTTCAAGCATTTTTTTTAAAAACGGATAGTGTGTGCATCCCAGCACAAGGGTATCCGCCCCTTTTTCCACCATGGGAGCAAGATATTTTTCCAGGAGCTGCCGGGCAGTTTCACTGTCCTGTTCTCCCTTTTCGACCAGTTCCACCAGGCCATATCCCGGCTGAATAAAAACTTCCAGGCCAAAGGCATGTTTCTCATAGGTCTGTCTGAAAAGTTTTCCATTGAAGGTGTTTTCCGTGGCCAGAACGCCTATTTTTTTTGTTCGGGTCTTCAATGCCGCAGGTTTCAGGGCCGGTTCCATCCCGATAAACGGAATGGGGTACTCGGATCTGAAGCAGTCGATGGCAACCGCTGTGAGGGTATTGCATGCAATCACTATCAGTTTGCAGTTTTGCGATAGAAGAAACGCAATCTGTCGCCGGGCCAGAAAAAGAATTTCATCTTGTGTTTTGGAGCCATAGGGGCAGTTGCCGCTGTCGGCAAAATAGGTGATGGACTCTGAAGGCAAAAGTTCTCTAACCTCCTTTAACACGCTGAGCCCGCCCACGCCGGAATCAAAAATGCCGATGGGTCCATCCTGTCTCTGTATCACCTGGGGTCATCTTCCTGGAAAAAAGGATATAAAATTGTCCGCTTGCCCCAATTTGACACGGCCTTTAATTTTTGTCAATTGTCCAGATTTCTGCTGCCCTTGGCTTCTTAGGGAGTCAATTCCTGCTTGAGCAGACAGCAGGCGATTCTGTGGCAGGGCTTGCCATCCGTATCATAGGTCAGGTTGCCGGGCTGGATCATTTTGTTCATGACACAGCCTTCGGGGATGGTAAGTTTGAACAGGTCCGTTTCATTGATGGGCGGCAGGGCCATAAGCCGATTGTTGATGATCTCATGGGAATGCAGGGGAAAGTCCTCACAAATGGGGCACTTATATACCCTGCCATTGGGGAATACAAAATAATTATCAGATACGTTTCCGGCACATTGAAATGGTTCGCCATCGGATAAAAAGACCTTGGGATAGGCGACGACAATGCCCTGGGCGGCAATCTTTTCTGCTACTGTTGGAATCGTTCCAAGCCAGATGTCCTTTGATACCTGGAGGGTGTCGGAAGACGTTGACGATTCCCCCCTCATGCCGATAACCTGGATAAAAAACCGGTCGATACCCAATCCTTTTACAAGGGCAGGCATCCGGGCAAGCTCATGGATATTTTTATCCGACACCGTATAGATCATGGCGCAGGAAAATCCCTTTGACTTTGCGCGATGAATGCCTGAAAGCACGGCATCATAGCTGCCCTTTCCCCGGATCTTATCATTGGTATCCGGGGTGGCGCCGTCCAGGGAAAAACTTAAAAAATCAAGGTCATCCGGGGTGATTTTGTCCAGAATATTATGGAAAAGATACCCGTTGGTGTCAATGGTGATGGATCTAAACCCAAGGCGCCGGGCCTCTCGGACAACCAGATAAAGATCCGGGTGAAGGGTGGGTTCTCCGCCCAGCAAGACCAGATTGGTTTTGGGCGCTTTGGGGGCAAAAAGACCCAGCCAGTCTCGGATGGTGTCAAAGGGAAGGGTCATGTCTCCATGCTGTTCTCGGTTGATATAGCAATGGGAGCAGGACAGATTGCATTTGGTCAGGATATGGAAAAAAAGATTGGACGATTTTTTTGAAAACGCCACGGTCTTATGTTGCATATTACCCCATGCATTGTTTGGTAAAGTTGGGATCAAAGGGAACCGGATAGTCTCCGTCAAAACAGGCCTTGCAAAAATTGAGTTCCGGGTTGGCAACCCCGGAGGCTTCCAGCATACCCTCCACTGTCAGATAGTGCAATGAATCCAGTCCCAGGTACTCGGTGAGTTCATTTAGGGGCTTTTGGGCGGCAATCAGCTCGCCCTTGGAGGAAAAATCAATGCCGTAATAGCAGGGGAACTTGTGGGGAGGGCAGGAGACCCGCATGTGGATTTTTTTGGCGCCCAGCTCCCGCAGGGCCTTGACACGGGTTTTGGCCGTGGTACCCCGTATAATGGAATCCTCGATAATGATGATTTCCTTGTTTTTGATCAGTTCCCTTACCGGATTGAGCTTGACCCGGACGGCAAAGTCCCGCATGGACTGGGTGGGCTGGATAAAGCTTCTGCCCACGTAATGGTTGCGGATCATGGCCATTTCAAAGGGGATGCCCGACTCTTTGGCATAGCCGATGGCCGCGTAATTGCCAGAATCCGGAAAGGGCATGACCAGGTCCGCCTCCACATGGGATTCCTGGGCCAGTCTTTTCCCTAATGCTTTTCGCATCTGGTAGACATTCTTACCGTCAATGGTCGAATCGGGTCTGGCAAAATAGATATATTCAAAAATACACAAAGATTTATGGGCAGCCGCCTTGGGGTGGCGGATGCTTTTGATGCCGTCTTCGTTGATGATGACGATCTCGCCCGGTTCCAGCTCCCGGATGAATTCCGCCTGGATCAGGTCAAAGGCACAGGTTTCCGATGCCAGGACATAGTGGCCGTTGAGCTTGCCCAGGGCCAGGGGCCTGAATCCGTTGGGGTCTTTTATGCCGATGATCTCTCCCTTGCAGGTGAGGAGAACCATGGAATAGGCTCCTTCTATCTTGGACACGGTATTCAGGACCGCTGTTTCAATGTCACCCTTGATCAAATTTTTAATGAACAAATGGAGAAAGACTTCGGAATCCATGGTGGTCTGGAAGATGGATCCGTTTTCTTCCAGTTCTTCTTTCAGGGTATGGGCATTGACCAGGTTTCCATTGTGGGCAACGGCATAGGACCTGTGCCTGTGGTTGGCCACAAAGGGCTGGGCATTGGTGATCACAGAATCCCCGGTGGTCGAGTAGCGGACATGCCCTATGGCGGACCCGCCTTCGATGCGTGCCAGATCTTCCATGTTAAAAATATCATGGACAAGGCCCATGCCTTTGTGGGAAAAAATCTTGTCGTTGATGCCCCGGTTCACGGAAATGCCCACACTTTCCTGGCCCCGGTGCTGGAGGGCATACAGGCCGAAATAGGTTATCTGGGCGGCTTCCGGGTGTCTGTACAGGCCAAAGATTCCGCATTCGTCCCTGGGCCGTTCACTGGCATCACATATCTTTTGGTTACACATGGTGGTTTTCCTGGTGGTAATACTGGATCGGGTTGATGGATAAGGGTGCTTTTTTCATGGCCTGGATGGCCGAGCAGATTGCCTTTGCTCCATCGGTGGTGGTGGCATAGGGTATCTTGTATTTAATGGCGGCCCGCCGGATTTCATACCCGTCTCTCTGGGTCTGGCTGGAGGCACCGGTATTGAGAATCAGCTGGATCTCTTTGTTTTTGACGGCATCCACCACATGGGGTCTGCCGGACGAGACTTTTTTCACCATTTGGGCGGGAACCTGGTTTTCTTCCAGAAAGCTGGCCGTTCCCCGGGTGGCCATGATGGTAAACCCCATTTCATGGAAGCTTTTTGCCACGGCCAGGGCTGCGGACTTGTCTTTATCCTGGACAGAGATAAAGACCATGCCCGACTTTGGCAGCCGTTGGCCTGCGGCAAACTGGGCCTTGGCAACAGCCGCTCCCAGATCCTTGTCAATGCCCATGACCTCGCCCGTGGATTTCATTTCAGGGCCCAGGACAGGGTCCACATTTTCAAACCGGTCAAAGGGCATGACCGCTTCCTTGACACAATAATAGGGGGGGATGATTTCCTTTGTAAACCCCAGTTCTGCAAGACTTTTACCCAGCATGACCTTGGTGGCAAGCTTTGCCAGGGGTACGCCGATGGCCTTGGACACAAAGGGAATGGTCCGGGAGGCCCTGGGGTTGACCTCAATGATGTACACCTTATCGTTCATGATCCCGAACTGAATGTTCATCAGGCCCATTACATTGAGCTCCTTGGCAATGGCCCGGGTGGCATCGGCCATCTCATCAATATGAACCTGGGAGATGGAATAGGGGGGCAGGACACAGGCGGAATCCCCCGAATGGATGCCGGCCTCTTCAATGTGTTCCATCATGCCGCCGATAATGGTGATCTGGCCGTCTGAGATGGCATCCACATCCAGTTCAAAAGCCTCTTCCAAAAATTTGTCGATGAGGACCGGCTTGTCCGGGGAGGCCAGGACCGCCAGGTCGAAATATTCCTTCAGGTCTTTTTTGTCATAGACAATTTTCATGGCCCGGCCACCCAGAACAAATGAGGGTCTGACCATGACCGGATATCCGATATCATGGGCCACCTTCTGGGCCTCTTCATAGGAATGGGCAATGCCGTTTTCCGGCTGGCGCAGTCCCAGTTTGTTGAGCATGGCCTGGAACAGGTCACGGTCTTCGGCCCGGTCAATGCTTTCCGGGCTTGTGCCGATGATGGGCACCCCTGCCTTCTGCAGGTCCGTGGCCAGGTTCAACGGCGTCTGGCCGCCAAACTGGACAATGACCCCAAAGGGTTTTTCCTTTTCAACAATATGGAGCACGTCTTCCCGGGTCACGGGCTCAAAATACAGCTTGTCAGAGGTGTCATAGTCCGTGGAAACCGTCTCGGGATTGGAATTGACCATGATGGACTCCACCCCTTCTTCCCTGAGGGCAAAGGAGGCATGGACACAGCAATAATCAAATTCAATGCCCTGGCCGATGCGGTTGGGCCCGCCGCCTAAAATAATGACCTTTTTCACATCCGACACCCTGGCTTCACATTCACTTTCATAGGTAGAGTAATAATAGGGGGTCACGGCCCGGAACTCTGCCGCACAGGTGTCCACCAGTTTGAATACCGGCACGATCCCCAAGTCCTTGCGCCGCTGTTCCACCTGCTTGTCCGTGAGCCCTCCTGACAGAAAAGCCAGTTGTTTGTCGGAGAATCCGTATTTTTTGGCCTTTTCAAATAAATCCCTTGGCAAATCCATGCCGGCCAGGGTGATCTGTTTTTCAAGGTCCACAATCTGTTTCATCTGGTTCAGGAACCAGGGGTCGATGTGGGTCAGCTCATTGAGCATGGTAATGGGCATGCCGTGTTCCAGGGCATATTTGATGTAAAAGAGCCGCTGGGAATTGGGGGTGGACAGCTTGTATTCCAATTCATTGCCGGCCACAGAGCCGGGTGCAGGGTCCTTGCCGTCGCCCCCAAACCCGGCCCTTCCGATTTCCAGGGAGCGCAACCCCTTTTGAAATGCTTCTTTAAAGGTTCGGCCGATGGCCATGGTTTCCCCCACAGATTTCATGGCCGTGGTCAGGACATCGTCGGCTTCGGGAAATTTTTCAAAGGTCCACCTGGGAATCTTGACCACCACATAATCAATGGAGGGTTCAAAACAGGCCATTGTTTTGCCGGTGATATCATTGGGGATTTCATCCAGGGTATACCCAACCGCAAGCTTTGCTGCTATTTTGGCAATGGGGAATCCCGTGGCCTTGGAGGCCAAGGCTGAGCTTCTGGAAACCCGAGGGTTCATTTCCACCACAATCATGTCACCGTTTTCAGGATTTATGGCAAACTGGACATTGGAGCCGCCCGTAGCCACCCCGATTTCCCGGATAATGGCAATGGAGGCGTCCCTCAGTTTTTGGTATTCCTTGTCCGACAGGGTCTGGATCGGGGCCACCGTGATGGAATCACCGGTGTGGACCCCCATGGCATCGACATTTTCAATGGAGCAGATGATGACCACATTGTCGGCATGGTCCCGCATGACTTCCAGTTCGTATTCTTTCCAGCCAAGGACCGATTCTTCCAGCATGACCTGGGTGATAAAGCTGGCATCCAGGCCGGCCTTGGCAAGCAGGGCCAGTTCTTCCGAGTTATAGGCCACCCCGCCGCCGGTACCGCCCAGGGTGAAACTGGGCCGGACAATGATGGGAAATCCAATGCGTTTTGAAATATCCTCCACCTGAAGCATGTCGGTGGCAAATCCGCTTTTGGGGATCCGAAGATTGATCTTGTTCATGGCATTCCGGAAAAGCTCCCGGTCTTCGGCCTTGTTGATGGCGTCAATGGAGGCACCGATCATTTCGACATTGTAGCGTTCCAGGATGCCGGTTTTGGCCGCTTCAATGGCAGTGTTCAGTGCGGTCTGACCTCCCAGGGTGGGCAGGATGGCATCGGGTCTTTCTTTTTCAATTATCTTGCACAGGGTTTCTGCGTTGACCGGCTCAATATAGACCTTGTCTGCGGTTTCAGGGTCTGTCATGATGGTGGCGGGATTTGAATTGAGAAGGATCACTTCAAATCCTTCTTCTTTCAGGGCTTTGCAGGCCTGGGTTCCCGAATAGTCAAATTCACAGGCCTGGCTGATAATAATGGGACCGGCCCCAATGATCAGGATTTTTTTTATGTCGTTACGCTTTGGCATGTTTCATCATCTCTGCAAACTGGTTAAAAAGGTAGGCGGCATCATGGGGTCCAGGGGATGCTTCCGGGTGATACTGGACAGCAAAGGCCTGGACGCGGTCGTTTTTAAGGCCCTCAAGGGAATCCTCATTCAGATTGATATGGGTTATGGCGGAGTTGTCCTTGCCGATGGTGGAAAGATCCACGGCAAATCCATGGTTCTGGGATGTGATCTCCACACGGCCCGTGGCAAGATTCTTCACCGGCTGGTTGCCGCCCCTGTGGCCGAATTTGATTTTCAGGGTTTTGCCGCCCATGGCAATGCCCAAAAGCTGCATGCCAAGGCAGATGCCGAAAATCGGTGCAACTCCGAGAAGCGCTTTTATGGTATCCACGGCATAGGTGACCGGCTCCGGGTCCCCGGGACCATTGGACAAAAAGATTCCGTCGGGCTTCAATGCTTTTATGGTTTCGCTTGGGGTTCTTGCAGGAACCACAAGCACCTCGCATCCCACACGTTCAAGACACCGGATGATATTGTATTTAATCCCGAAATCAAGGGCCACAACAGAAAACTTTTTGCCTCTATGGCGCCAGATCAGAGGATCATTGAGCTTTTCGATATTCACATAATCCGGGTGGTTATATTTCCAGAAATAGGGCTTTTTCGTGGTAACATTCCCCACAAGGTCGCACCCCTCCATGGAGGGAATTAGCTTGGCTTTTGCCACCAGGGAATCGGGATTTAAATCTTTCGTGGAGATAATGCCCCGCATGGCACCTGATTTTCGGATGTGCCGGGTCAGGGCGCGGGTATCCAGATCCTCAATGCCCAAAACATGTCCTTTGATCAGATAATCGGCAAGGGTGCCTTTGGATTGAAAGTTGCTGGGGAAATCCTGGTACTCTTTTACGATAAAGGCCGCTACCTGAATTCTGTCCGACTCAATATCTTCCGGGTTGACACCATAATTTCCGATCAAAGGGTAGGTCATGGTCACCATTTGTCCCGCATATGACGGGTCTGTCAGGATTTCCTGGTATCCGGTCATGCTCGTGTTGAAGACCACTTCCCCCCTGGCTTCTCCCTGTCCGGTAAAGCTTCTGCAGGCAAAGGTTCTGCCGTCTTCCAGGGCTAGTAATGCTTTCATATCAATTTACACCTGTTCAAACTTGGGTTGATTAAAACACTATGTTGATAGTCATACTCCGGCTATATCCCCGGAATTAAATCCCATTTGCAATCGTCCTTACAAAAAAGAACCTTTTTTATTAGCATAGGTTTGGCCTGTTTTGCAAGTCATAGGGATTATTCATTTGTAACTTAATACAAATGGGTGTACACTTATATTTCCATGCGGCGAGTTATACTTCGGGATACGTCAAGCCGCGTCTCACCCTTTAAATAGGCTTTTTATGTCTTTGTTGCGTATTCGATACCAAACCATTGAGTTTGGTGATGTGGATATTCATGTACGAACCTTGCGGGATAATCTGCAGTATCATGATGTGGACGGCGTTGCTGAAAAATTGGGCATATCGTCGGCCACATGGCCGCTGTTCGGGGTTGTCTGGGCCTCCAGTGAAGTGCTGGCCCATCATATGTTTGATTATCAGGTTGCAGGCAAGCGGATATTGGAAGTGGGGTGTGGCATTGCCTTGAGCAGTTTGTTGCTGAACCATCGTCTTGCCGATATTACAGCCACAGATTACCATCCGGAAGCAGGGCCGTTTCTTTTGAAAAACGTTCAATTAAATATGGGGAAGGCCATCCCATTCGTTCGCACGGGATGGGCAGATAAAGACAGCGGATTGGGGGTGTTTGATCTGGTGATCGGTAGCGACGTCTTATACGAGAGGAGCCATACCAGCCTGTTGTCCGATTTTATCGAACAGCATGCCAAACCGGAATGTGATGTGATCCTTGTGGACCCGGGCCGGGGTCATCATGCCAACTTCAGTAAAAAAATGGTGGGCCTGGGGTATGCGCATACCCAGAGCAAGCCTGTGAACGCGGACTATCTGTCCCAGCCTTTTCGGGGTCAGATTCTGCAGTATCATCGTTTGGATCGGAAACAATAATTCCAAAATCGCCAATTTCTTCCAAAATTCGTGTTCAATTTCGAAATGTCTTTGCTTTAAAGATACCAGTACGGTAAAAAGTAAACTAAAAATTTTTATCGTCTGCCATGGCTTAAAATAAAGTTTTTGGTCGGCCGCTGATCAAAGCAATAAAAAAAGGTTCCTCGCCATGAAATTCATACCCTCCCAGATTATTTACTTTACGCAAAACAGAACAACGAAGCGGAACTTTAAGTTGTTATTTAATTTCACGCTGGTATTGGCAATTCTGGTGCTAATATACAGCGTTTTGTTTCATTATATAATGATTTTTGAACAAAAAGAATTTAGCTGGATCACAGGTTTCTATTGGACACTTACAGTGATGTCCACGCTTGGTTTCGGGGATATCACTTTTGCAAGTGATTTGGGCAAGGCGTTCACGATGCTTGTCCTTTTGTCCGGCATTCTTTTTCTCCTTGTCATGCTGCCCTTTACCTTTATTCAATTTTTTTATGGCCCATGGCTCGAAGCACAATCAAGGGCCAAAACCCCTCGGGAATTACCGGAAGACACGACCGGACACGTTATATTGACAAGCTTTGATCCAATAACCATAAACCTTATAGAAAAACTGAACAAGTATGGGTATAAATATGCAATTCTCGCCCCTGATCTGCAAAGAGCCTTAGAACTTTATGATCAAAATTTCAATGTGGTCCGGGGAGACATAGGAGATCCTGAAACATATAGACGTCTGCGCATACAAAAAGCCGCCATGGTGGTCGCCAACAACGATGATATGACCAACACGAATATTTCCTTTACTGTCAGGGAGATTTCTAAAACAATACCCATTGTAACCAATGCGGATGCAGATAATTCCATCGATATTTTACAGCTTGCCGGCAGCACCTATGTCTTTCAGTTCATGAAGATGCTCGGAGAATCTTTGGCCCGAAGAACCCTTGGAATGAGCATGGGGGCCAATATCATCGGCAAATTTGATGCGCTTTTCATTGCCGAAGCGCCTGCAATGAGAACACCACTCGAGGGAAAAACCCTCATTCAAAGCAACCTGCGGCAAAAAACCGGCGTAACCGTTGTGGGCCTTTGGGAGAGAGGCCGGTTTGAAATACCGCAACCTGAAACGCTGATTAACTCCACGACGGTCCTCTTGCTTGCAGGCTCGGCTGAGCAGCTTAAAAAATATGATGAGGTCTTCTCTCTTTACCATGTGTATCATACCAGTGATGCACCTGTCCTTATATTGGGCGGGGGCCGCGTCGGCCGTGCAGCAGCAAATATATTGGAAGAACGACAGGTCTGTTATAAGGTGGTGGAAAAGAGCCAAAAATTTATTAAAAATGAGCACTATATTCAAGGCAATGCCGCTGATCTTGATACATTGAATCAGGCCGGCATAAAGAACGCTTCCTCTGTCATTATTACCACCCATGATGATTCCATGAATATTTACCTTACCATTTATTGCCGTAAACTCAGGTCTGATATACAGATTATAAGCCGGGCAAATCTGGACGGGAACATATCAAAGCTGCACAGTGCCGGGGCTGATCTTGTCATGTCACACGCTTCCATGGGCGCAAATACCATAATCAATCTTCTAAAGCCCGATAAAATACTCATGGTTGCAGAAGGATTAAATATCTTTCGCGCATCCGTAGGCAAATCCCTTGCAGGCAGATCTCTTGCTGAAAGTCAAATTCGGAAGCAAACCGGCTGCAGCGTTATCGCTATCAATAGAAAAAATGATTTGAATATCAGCCTTGATCCGTCTCTTCTCCTTGAGGAAGAGGATGAAATGGTCCTGATCGGGACAAGTGATGCTGAAAAAAGTCTTATGGAGCGCTATCAGCAATCGTGAGCTGAAAATAAAAAAATCGGCATGGAAAAACCTGTGGAAGGGCATTTTTATAAAAAGGGGGGGACAGGGTATGGAGTATCAGCAGATACTGGAAGAAATTCATGAAGAGGTCAAACCCTTTATTGAACGGGGAAAAGTCGCGGATTACATTCCCAAACTTGCAGCTGTTCCGAAAAACAAATTCGGGATGGCGGTCCAGACGCTGGATGGAAAACTATTTACCATTGGAGATGCACACGAGCATTTTTCCATCCAATCCATTTCAAAGGCATACACCCTGACCCTTGCGCTTCAGTTTGCAGGAGAGGAAGCGCTATGGAAACGGGTTGGCAGGGAACCGTCCGGGAACCCCTTTAATTCCCTTGTCCAGCTTGAGTATGAAAACGGAATCCCGAGGAACCCTTTTATCAACGCGGGTGCGCTGGTGCTGGTGGATGTCATCCTTTCCCATTCAAAGGATGCAGGTCAAACCATCCTCAATTTTGTCCGGGAGCGCTCGGATAACCCGGACATTAATTTTGACATGGAGGTGGCAGCCTCGGAAAAGAGTACCGGATTTCGGAATGCTGCCCTGGCAAATTTTCTCAAAAGCTATGGAAACCTTCATAATAATGTGGAGGATGTGCTGGACACCTATTTCCTTCAATGTTCGTTACATATGAACTGCATTGACCTGGCCAGAAGTTTTCTGGTTCTGGCCAATCACGGGCTCTCTCCCTGGTCGGGGAAACAGATAGTGACCAAAAGCCAGGCCAAGCGGATAAATTCACTGATGCTCACCTGCGGGACCTATGACGCGGTTGGTGATTTTGCCTACCGGGTGGGGTTGCCGGGAAAAAGCGGGATTGGCGGGGGCATTGCGGCATTTATACCGGGCAGACTCTGTGTGACCGTATGGTCGCCCGGACTCAATTCAAATGGCAATTCCCTGGCCGGAACCCTGGCGCTGGAGTTGTTTACCACCAAAACCGGGATGTCGATATTTTGAAAAATGAAAAAGTTCCCTTAAATTAAGCCCAGCTGGATCCGCACTGGAAAAATTTTCAAATACCGGGCAGATATTGCCGGCAAAAAGCCATATTTTTTTGCCGACAATTTATTTTTTCTCAACAAATCAGTCACATAGACCCATGGTTCACAATTTGCTTTGTTCTTTGGAAGGCAGGGAGATTTTCCCTGATGTGTCCGGTGTAACAGGAAAACGCCGATATCTAGTGTATTCGGCCTTGATTCAGGAGGATGACGCGGCCGTTATTTATTAAAAGGAGGCCGATATTGAAGATTGATACTTTCGATTTGGACCTTTTTTCGTCAAGAAGTTATTCTGAAACCAGAGAGATGCAAGTTACCCGGGAATTTAAATTTCTGGATCTGGTAGATCAGAAGATGAGTCCAGGGATGAACCGGCAGGAGACTGCCCAAACCAGTGCAGTTCAGGAGGCGCCCAAGGCAGGCCAGTGGTTCCGGCCGGTTGTGTTTGAGGGCCAGCCCGCCCTGGCGTTGACCGACCAGTTCAGAGCTGAAATGGATAAAATGAGACAGCTGCTGGATGCTGTCATGGACCGTTTCAGCAACATGAATTTGATCAAAAATTCGCCGGGCGGCAATTTTCATCTCAGTCGGATCAGCCAGGTGAACAGCCATTCTTTTTCCGGAGAGTTCACCCAATTGTCTGCCTATGAATATTCGGAAACCACCCGGTTTTCATATTCAGAATCGGAACAGACCCGGTTTTTTGCCGACGGTATTGTCAATACCATGGATGGCAATGAAATCAATTTTTCATTTGAAATGCAGATGGCGCATTCTTTTTTCAGGGAGGAGGCCTTTTCCTGGACGGAAAAAGGATACACTCTGATTGACCCGTTGATTGTCAATGCAGGAATTACAAGGCCCAGGCTTTCCGAGGTCGGGTTTTCCTTTGACCTGGATCTGGACAAAAATTCAGAGTATATCCGGGCCCCGGCCCAGGGAACCGGGTTTTTATCCCTGGACAAAAACAGGGACGGGCGGATCAATGACGGCAGTGAATTGTTCGGGCCTGCAACCGGAAACGGGTTCAAAGAATTGGCAGCCTATGACCTGGACAAAAATTTGTGGATTGATGAAAATGATGCCGTGTTTGACGAACTCACCCTCTATGGGCTGGACGAAAACGGCGTCATGCACCTGACCCGGATCAAGGATGCCGGTATGGGCGCCATTTACCTTGCCGGGGTGAACACGGCCTTTGATGTCAAGAATATGGAAAATGAACTCCTGGCAAAGGTTAAAAAATCATCCATTGCCTTAAATGAAGACGGCAGCATCCGCTCGGTGCAGGAGGTGGACT
>VMSR01000056.1 GCA_013792075.1 Desulfobacula sp. | reverse complement strand
GCCGGTCTCAACGGGGTGACTTGCTTTTATCCTGAACAGATTACAAAAAACCCCATCGTTCCCCCCATTGTTTTAACCGCCTTTAAGTCTCCAGGCCACTCCCCGTCTGCGAACTGCTGCCCTGAGATGATCGAACAGGTTACCCTGGACTGGAAAAACAATTCATTTGAATTTGAGTTTGTGGCCTTAAATTATACCCAGCCCGGGGAAAACCAGTATGCGCATTTTTTAAAAGGATTTGACGGGGAATGGAATCATACGAAAACCCGCAGGTATGGAAAGTATACCAACATGCCGGGGGGAGAATATGAGCTGCAATTGTTCGGTTCAAACAACGACGGTGTCTGGAATACGGCAGGACATTCAATTAAGATCAGGGTTCAGCAGCCTCCCTATAAGACGGTTTGGGCCTATTGCCTGTATGCGATTCTTCTTGGCGGGTCGGGACTTTTTTTTCTAAAGTATACAACACGGCGTATTTCAAAAAAACTTACACAAGAAAAAAAAACAAGTGAATCCCTAAGACAGATCGATCGCATTCGCACGGAATTGTTTCAACAGCAAAAAACCGTTGAACGAGAGCTAATAAAACACAAAGAGACCCTTGAACAAAAGGTGCGGCACCGGACAAAGGAATTGGAGATTTCCAAGAAAAAAGCAGAAAGCGCAAACGAAGCCAAAAGCAATTTTCTGGCAAATATCAGCCATGAAATCAGAACCCCGCTGAATCTGATACTGGGGTTTTCAGAAGCCCTGGAACGCGACATCAAAGAGGAGCACCAAATACAATTACTCTCCTCCATTCGCTCCAGCGGCAAATCCCTTTTAACCCTGCTGAATGATCTTCTTGATCTTTCAAAAATTGAGGCCGGAAAAGTTGCTGTTCGTTATGGAACCTTTCATATCAGAACTCTCTTATTTGAGATTCAGCAGATATTTGCAAAAAAACTTTTAAATAAACGCCTTGATTTTATACTTGATATTTCCCCCTCTCTGCCCGATATCCTTATTCTGGATGAAGCCCTTTTAAGGCAGATTCTATTGAATCTAGTGGGGAATGCCATTAAATTTACAGATTCCGGGTTTGTAAAAATCCAGGTTGCATTTCCTGCCAGCGACACCCTGCCGGGGAAAAAAAATCTGGTTTTCATCATTGAAGACACTGGGATCGGCATTGCCGATGATCAGACGGATGAAATATTCGGCGTATTCTCCCAACAAAAAGGGCAGAACCCGAGCAAATATGGGGGTACGGGACTCGGGCTTCCCATCTCCAAGCGTCTGGTGGAATTAATGGACGGAAAAATTTTCGTACAGTCGAAAACAGATCAGGGAAGCCGGTTTTGCATTGTTTTTCATCATGTTGAAACATCATCCTCCCTTGATATCAGCAGAGATAAAGGAACTGACGATCACTCCAGCAAACCGGTTATGGACCCTCCTTCATTGGATCCGGAATATGGTTACCCCATAAAACCCGACAAATTGACCTGGAAGCAAAAAGAGCGATTAAAACTTCTTTTGACGATTTTAGAAAACCTTGGGCAAACGACCTGGATAAATTTAAAAGAGGCCATCATCATTGACGAGATCAGAGCATTCGGCGGTCAGCTAAAAGCGCTTGCAACCCTATACGAATACGGCCCCCTCCACACATACGGAAAAACCCTTGAACACCAGGCCCAAAATTTTGATATGGAAAACCTGCCTGACAGCCTGAACTATTTTCCGGATATGATTGAAAAACTATCTCAATTGGTTCATGATACTTAGACTATGAATAAAATAACAACCCTTATTTCAACCCTTACAACCCCCAAAAATCTTATCCCCCAAGACGGCATCCGTTTTTGGCAGGAAAAAGTTCTTTTAAACCTGCTGTTTTTCAGCGGGGTCCTGGGATTTATCACCTGGATACCCAGTGTGGCCCTTTCCATAAAAGAAGGGTTGTGGGTGGTGGCATTTGCGGACACCCTGATGCTGGGATGGGTCCTGGGAATGTTTCTCAGACCCGGTCTTTCCTATACCTTCCGGGCAATGAGCATCCCGACCATCTCCTATCTTCTGGGAATGGTACTGATCCTGACCCTGGGTCCCTTCGGGGCCGGCCCGGCCTGGCTTTTCTTCTTTCCCATCCTGACCGGAGTGCTTTTGGGACCAAAATCCGCCTACAGGGCTCTGGTGCTCAATGCCATCACCGTCGCCCTCATCGGAGGTCTCATCCAACTGAATCTCACAAATTTCTTGTCCCAGGCAAACTTCAAGGCCTGGCATCTGGCCATCGAGAATCCAATGGAAAAATGGGTGGTCATCTGTTTTAATTTCATGCTGTTGAACATCCTTGCCACGCTCTCGGTTACCACC
The DNA here is from genome assembly GCA_013792075.1 of Desulfobacula sp. Taxonomy (GTDB): domain Bacteria; phylum Desulfobacterota; class Desulfobacteria; order Desulfobacterales; family Desulfobacteraceae; genus NBML01. The sequence goes on along the minus strand of VMSR01000056.1, from coordinate 26,106 downwards.
ATATTAAATGGTCTCCACAATTCCCTGGAAGAACTGGGGATCTCGGAAAAAAAGCATCGCCAAATCTTTGAAAATATTCTGGATGTCTATTTTGAAACCAGTCTGGAGGGCATTATCCTGGAAATCAGCCCCTCCATAGAACAGGTCTCTTCCTATTCACAAAAAGGACTCAAAGGAAAACCGCTTCAAACGGTTTACAAAGACCCCGGCAAAAGAAAGGACTTTTTGGAAAAATTGTTCAGGAACGGGCATATCCAAAACTACGAAATCCATCTTTTGGACAAGACCGGACAGACGCGAATCTGTTCTGTCAATGCCCGGCTCCTGCGGGACAAAAACAACAACCCGGAAAGAATCATCGGTATTTTCAGGGATATTACCGAACAAATAGCCATGGCAAAGAAGGAAAAAGATCTGGAAGAACGGTTGAACCGATCCCGGAAAATGGAAGCCATCGGTATGCTGGCAGGTGGCGTGGCCCATGACCTAAACAATGTTTTGTCCGGCGTTGTCACCTACCCGGAACTGCTTTTGCTGGATCAGCCCCCCAAAAGCCCCATGGCCGATGCACTCAATATCATCCATTCTTCCGGACTCCGGGCCACGGAAATTGTCCAGGATCTTTTGACCCTGTCAAGGCGGGGGGTGATGACGCGGGAAGTCGTGGATCTCAATGCCATTGCCAGCGAATTTTTAAGAACCCCTGAATATGAAAAAATTCTCTCATTTCATCCCCATGTATCGGTAAAACAAAATCTGGCCGCTGAGTTTCCCTTTTTAAAAGGATCCGGCATTCACCTCCAGAAGACCATCATGAACCTGATATCCAATGCCGCCGAAGCCCAGATTGACATGGGAACCATCACAATTTCCACCACCAACCGCCACCTGGACAACCCGGTAAAAGGATATGACCGGGTTGCGGCCGGCGACTATGTTGTTCTCACGGTTGAAGACCAGGGAACGGGTATTGATCCCGAAGATGTGAAACGGATCTTTGAACCCTTTTTCACCAAAAAGGTGATGGGAAGAAGCGGGACCGGGCTTGGTATGGCCGTTGTCTGGGGAACCGTCCAGGACCATGGGGCCTATATTGATGTTATCTCCTCCCCAGGTACGGGCACCCGATTTGATCTATACTTTCCTGTAACGGCCGACAAGCCGAATGTCCGGCCGGAATCCATTTGCATGGGCGATTTGATGGGGAACAACGAAACCATACTTATTGTCGATGATGTGGCCGAACAGCGGACAATTGCAGGCACGATCCTTGAGAGGCTCGGATACAAGGTCCTGGCCGTTGCCAGCGGGGAAGAAGCCGTTTCCTATCTGGCATCAAACACAGCAGATCTTTTATTGCTGGATATGATCATGGATCCCGGTATTGACGGCCTTGAGACCTTCCGCAGGATCCGCGAATTCAGACCGAACCAAAAGGCCATCATCGCCAGTGGATTTTCCCAGAGCCACCAGGTCAGACAAACCCTTGCCCTGGGAGCCGGCCAGTATATCAAAAAACCCTATACCATCGAAAAAATAGGACTGGCCGTTCAAAAAGAATTGTCCGGAAATACCTGCCCCGAATCCTTTCCCGGGAAGGATCACCATGGAGCTGTCTGATCAAATTTCTCCCAGGGCCTCAATGGAAATCACAACGCGAACCATCTCATCCACCACCCCCATTTTGCTGAATTTGCCGCTTCCCACACCAAAATCGAGGCGATTTATGGTAAATTCAGTGTCAAATCCGGCCACCTCCTCCTTTTTATTAAACGGACTGGGCAAAACCCCGTGGAAGGTAAAGGGGATGTCCATGCTGCGGCTGGTTTCTTTCAAGGTCATGGTGCCGGTAACCACATAGAGGCTCCCCCCTTGATGGACAATCTTTGATGACCGAAACTTCATGTTCGGAAAGGTGTCAGCAGAAAAAAAATCATCCGATCTAAGGTGGGTATCCCTTTTCGTGTTGGCCGTATTAATGCTTTTTACCTTAACGGTGAAATCAAAGGCACTTTGATCAAGGGCATCCGGGTCAAACACAATTTTCCCCTTAAAGTCGGGAAAATATCCCGATACCGTGGAAAAAATATGCTTTACGCCAAACCGGATACTGGAATGGTTGACATCGATCTTCCATTCATTGCCCCAGACAAGAGATGGGGCAAAAAACACCACAAGAATCAGCAAATGGACCAAAGATTTTTTCATTATCGCCTCCTTTTGGCTTGGCTTGTTTAATTTAATGTGACTAGAAAAGACGGTCTGTAATAGAAACCGGTTCCTTAAATTAAGACCTGCCGGTCTCCTTGTAAACCCCCTGATTTCAGGAATCCATAAATTTATCTGCCAAAAAACCGCTTGTAATAAATTCTGGCAAACAGCAGCACGGCCCCCAATCCGGCCATTCCAAGACCTGCCAGGGGAATTCTGGAATCAAAGGATTCGCTGACAAAGGGCACATGAACAAAAAGCAGGGCCACTGTGGCCAGACTGCCCCATCGATGCTGCAGGCGCCAGGTATTTTGGGAGATCCCCAGCCGGATGCGCCATATGGCTCCGCCTGCAATCCAGATGATTAAAATAAGCAGCCCGACACCCACAAATTCCGGCCAATACCGTTTTTCCAGGGAAAAAACCGTGAAATTTTCCGCCGCAATGATGAAGAAAGGGTGGAGAAGAACCAGCACCAGAATAACCCGGCCACAGATTCCATGGGTATCAAATAAGCGTTTCAGGGAAAAATGCCGGCCCAGAAAAGAAAACCGCGAAACAAGCACCCCCTGGAACAGGATCAACATTGCCGCCAAAAGGCCCATTACCTTGCCTGTCCTGAGCCATGTCTTGTCCATCCCCAGTTTGTAATACAAGGAGGGGGATTCAAATAAAAAAGGAATGCAGGCCGCCATAACCAGGAGCAGCAATGCCCCGGCAATAATAATTGCCCGGAACATTTTTTTTTTAAAATCGTTTTCCATGGTTTAAATGCCTGGAAGCCGGCCAGTCAATCGACTGATCACTCCCTTTTCCTGAGAAAGCCACTTGACCAGCATCCGGGACAGATCTTTGGGTTTCACCGGCTTGGTCAGGTAGTCATTCATCCCGGCCTCCAGGCAGCGATCCCGGTCCCCTTTCATGGCATGGGCCGTCAGTGCAATGACCGGCACCAGCGGATTTTTTACCAAAGAGTTTGGCTCCCGTATCTTTCGGGTGGCGCCATACCCGTCCAGTTCCGGCATCTGGCAGTCCATGAGCACCAGATCATAATCTGTTTTTTCCAGGGCAGCAACCGCTTCCTGACCATTTTTGACCAGGTCTGCCCGGTATCCCATCTTATTCAAGATCTTCAGGGCCACCTTCTGGTTGATCTCATTGTCTTCGGCCAGGAGGATACGGACCCTGAGTCGTTCATCCTCGGACAAAGAGTGGCAGGTGATAATTTCAGCAGGCCCTGTTTCTTCGGATATGTCTGATATCCCACTGACCCGCAACAGGCAGGCCCGAAATTGGGCCATTTTCACCGGCTTGACCAGGTAGGCGGCAAATCCTATCCGTTCAAGATCCCGGACATCTCCCCTCTCTCCCATGGAGGTCATCATCACCAGAATGGTTTTGGCAATGGAAGGATCTGCTTTTATTTTTTCCCCTAACTCCCTACCGCTCATCCCGGGCATTTGCATGTCAATAATGGCAATATCAAAGGGAGACTTTTTTTGCTTTGCCGCCAGAAGCATCTCCAAAGCTGTGGAACCACTTGGGGCCTGGTCATATCGGCACCCCCACAATTTCAATTGTTCCCGCAGAACATACCGATTGGTCTTATTGTCATCCACGATGAGAATATACTTGCCCAGGATATCCCCGGAAAGGGGAAGGGGTTTTACCTGGAGGGCCTGTTTTTCAAACCCGGCCGTAAACCAGAATTCAGACCCCTTCCCTTCCCGGCTCTTCACACCGGTCTTGCCCCCCATCATTTGGGCCAGTCTCCGGCAGATGGTGAACCCCAGCCCTGTGCCCACGTATTTTCTTGTGGTGGACTCGTCCACCTGGGAAAAAGATTTAAAGAGCCGGTCAATCTTGTCCTCGGGAATCCCAATCCCGGTATCTGTCACCACAAACCGGATGCAAACAGTGTGTTCATCCTCTTCTTCCACATCCACAGAGACCACAATCTCACCGCTTTGTGTAAATTTAATTCCATTGTTGATCAGATTTATCAGGATTTGGCGCAACCTGCCCGGATCCCCCCGCAAAAAAGAAGGCACATCCGGATGAATCATGGTTACATATTCCAATCCCTTTTCCTGGGCTTTAACCGCAGCCAGATCCCCCACCCCCTCCAGGGTCACCCGAATATCGAAATCAATTGTTTCAAGGTCCAGCTTGCCAGCCTCAATCTTAGAATAGTCAAGAATATCATTTATCACTGCCAGAAGGGCATTTCCGCTTGTCTGGATAATCCGTGTAAACTCCTGCTGTTCCGTTGTCAACTCGGTTCCCAGGAGCAGTTCTGTCATGCCGATCACCCCGTTCATGGGTGTCCGGATCTCATGGCTCATATTGGCCAGAAACTGGCTTTTGGCCCGATTGGCAGCCTCGGCTGTGTCTCTCTCCATCTTAAGCCGTTCCGTCTTTCGTTTCTGGGTAATATCCTCCACAATGCCTTCATAAAACCATTTTTTGGCGTCAGGATCAGAGATCACATTGGCTGAAATGCTCACAAGGACAACATGGCCTTTTCGATGCCGGTATTGGGTTAAAAAACCGTTGACGACATCCTCTTTGATCAATTGGGCAATCAATGTCTCCTGATCCTGGTGATGGACATACAATTGAAGCCCGATATTCTTGATCCGGGCCATGAGGCTGTCCGGGGTATCATACCCCAGCATCCGGGCAAGGGCTTTGTTGACAGTGATAAATTCACCCTCAAAGGTGGCCTGGAAAATGCCCTGGACAGAATTTTCAAAAATTCCCTTGTATTTTTTTTCCGATATTTCCAGTTGTTCCTGGCGACGAATATCGGCTATCAAGGCATTCATCATTTGAATGGACACCCTGGCAATGGGTTTGGCAAGATCAAGGGGCCCGGTTATGCCAAAACCCAATAGTTTTTTCCCTTCCACCAGAATGGGACAGCTGTATCCTTCCCTGACCAGGGGATTGACAGACGCTTCCTGGGCAGTGACTGCATATTCCTCAACAAGTCCTGCCATAATTTTTCGGGCACCCCCATGGAGATCCCCCACCCGGGACTGATCCGTGGCCCGGATGATAACGCCCTTGTCATCATAGATTAAAACCGGAAACCCTGTCTCCATAAAAACCTGGGCCATAAACCGTTCCGTTATTGCGATTATTTTTGATGAAAGCGCCATACCCCTTTTATAAACCATATTCACACAGACATCAACTGCCAGAGTCTTTGGTTGGCTGATATCCTAGCTTTGGATATCATAGATATGAAGGATAAGATTCCCCCGGGTCAGCACCCCGGTCAACAGGTCTTGTTCAACCACGGGCAAAAGTCCGTCATCGGACCGGTTCATACGTTCCAGGGCTTTGCGGGCAGTATCCTCCGGAGCTGCAACACTTATCCGGGATTTTATATATCCTTTTACCGATGTGTCCAGACGTCCGGATCGTTCCGCCTTGGCGAAAGTTTCACCCGACAGACTGCCCAGAAATCTTTCCTTGTCACAGACCAGTAAGGCCGGTAGTTTTTCCTGGGCCATGATCTTTCGGGCCTCTCCCATGGTCAGGGATGGGTCCACCACAAAGCGTGCGGGATCGGACATAATCTCCCGGACAAGCGTTTCCTTTTGGCCGGCATCATGGATCAACTGCACCACCCGGTTCACCATTGTTTCCAGGTCCGAACCCTTGACCACGGCAGAACCGGCGGCCGGGTGTCCCCCGCCCCCCAAAGCCCTCACAACCAATCCCACATCAATGCTCCGGGGATTGGCCCTGCCGATGACCATGGATTTGTTCTGATCCGTAAGAAAAATGCCAAAAACCGCATCCATGCCCTTGAATTCCCGGTATTTGCTGACCAAAGATGCCAGCATGGTCAGTCCGCTTTCCACAGGCTGGGCGCAGATGCCGATCTTCAAGCCTTCCATTTCAAAGATTCTGGCAGTTGCCAGCATCTGGGAAAAGACCCGGGAATGGGAATCATCTATGGTGTCGGCAAGATAGGCGGTCACAATGTTCAAATCAGCTCCGTTTTCCAGCAAAAATGCCGTCATCCTGGCATCCCTGTGGGTTGCGGACGAGAAGGTGAGGCAACCGGTATCGTCATAGATTCCCAACAAAAACAAGGTGGCCTGCATGGGGGTGATGGGCGTATCCTGACGCACAATTTCCTCGAGCAGCAGGGTGATGGTGGCCCCCACCTCTTCCCGGTATTCCCTGGTCCCTTCAATGGTCACCCCTTCCATATGATGGTCCCAGCAGATAATATCCAGGGTTTTTCTCGTTGAAAGGGCCTCCATGCGGTCCAGACGATTCCAGTTATTGGCATCCACCACAATCAGGGCGCTTACCTTTTCCAGATCCAGTTCCTTGCGGGGCCGGATGCGCAGAAGATCCTGGTGTATTGCCAGAAACGCCTTGACGTTGGGCATGATATGGGAAGGCAGAATGCCCACAGCACCTGGATATAAACAGGTGCAGGCAACCATGGACGCCAGGGCATCAAAGTCGGTATTGGTGTGGCTGGTCACAATTTGCATGGAGTCCTCCCCTAATTTTGCTGTGTTCATCTGCAAATACCCAAAAAAGATTTCATCATAAAAACGATAGTGTCCTGGAATTCGGTCTGCCGGGGCCTAGCGGATCTCAAAAAAGATGTTTCCCAAAACCCCGTAATCTGCAACATATTTCCCGGGTTTTCCGGGAATCATGGGTCCCATGGCGCCGGTGATAATCACCTGCCCGGGTTCAAGGGACCATCCCTGGGCCAGGGTCTGATTCACAAGCCAGAAAGCTGTCTCCCACTGGTTGCCAAGCACATCAGACCCCTTCCCCCCATGGATGGTTTCTCCATCCAGTGAAAGGGTGACCACCACTTTGTCGGGATCAATCTGGTCCTGGGGGTGCTGGGAGCCGACAACAAAATTTCGGGCAGAGACATTGGCAGCAATGATGTCCACCCCTTTGAGATCTTCCATCCGGGCAAACCCCAGATCCGGCAATTCAATCACCGGCATCAGAGCGATAACGCAGGCCTTCAGTTCAGCCACATCCGCCAGGGGAAGGGTCAGGCGTTGCCCCATGACAAATCCGATCTCCGTTTCTATCATGGCCCGGCCAAACCGGGTGCTGTCAACCACTGCCGGACCGGTTAACCGTCCGGACCCAAAAAGCACTCCGGTCACAGGGGCTGTCAGACCAAATCGTTTCTGGCCGGCATCAGAGGTTAAACCGGCTTTAAATCCGACAATTTTTGTTGTGGCCTGTTTTTGTTCAACATAGGCCTTTTGAATCCCATAGGCCAAGGCCACATCCATTTTTGGATACAGGAGGCTCAGAACGGGAATCGGTTCTCCTTGAGCCTCGGCCTTAAGCAAAATTTTTGCAAATTGGGCATCATCCGCCAATACAGCCTGGAAAAGTAGCCACCAGATTCCCAGGACAAGGACGCTTGCCTTTTTAATAACCTTCATTTGCTGTCTCCATAATTTTTGTCAGTCTTCCTTTGCCCCGTGGGTAATGGCGAACTTTTCGAACATTCGGACGATGCCGGTGGCCTATAAAAACCTTTGCAGCAAAGGAAAGGCAGGTGGGGTCATTGCATTTTCTGCAACTGGATTTTTCAAGAAGCTTAAAGACCGCCATGGCATTGGCAAATTGTGACATGTTCAATTCCTTTGTTTGTCCTTGGGGTATGGGGCCGCCGGAAGAAGACCTGGAATGATGATACCCCCTTGGTTGACAACACTTTCCCATACCATGGGGACACGGCAAACACAATATTCAAAAATCAAATTCAAGCCCCGCTCTGTCTCATGGAACGGTTAATATTGGTTCCTTCTTTTAAAAACCCCTTGTGTTTTAATCTTTGTTTTTTTAGAATACAACATCTGGAGGCCAATTTGAGCAGGATTGGGTTACATTATGATTTCAAAGGAGAGGTGACTTCATGGACAAAAGCCTCAACGCAGTTGATCCAATAAAAACACATTCAGAAAAACATTTAATGCCGGGAAAATCCGATCTTGGAAACCACAAAAAAAAAGCCTTGGGGCTTCTTGTGTTCCTGATCGTCGGACTGGTATTTATGGCCCCTGGTTCCTCCAAGGCCGGGAGTTTTCTTGATTACCAGGGTGTGACCGGATTTTATGGACACAGCAACTGGACAAATGTCGGGCCTGAACCCAGAGACAAATACGAATGGTATAACATCAGTTATCTTATGGGCAAAAACATCACCCCCTGGCTGTCCCTGGAAACCCTGTTGGGACCCGGTTATATCCGAACCAAAAATTTTAACGAAACCGGCAGCCTGGAATGGAGAATTGCCTTGGATATACATGGCAAATACCTGTATTTCAAACTGGGCACTGGTGTTGCCTATCTTTTTGATTCAGCGAATATGCCGGATCTGTCGGATGCCAACTTTTTTTCAATTATTTCCTGCAGCACGGGATTTCGTTTTTGCTTTGGTGAAAAAACAGACAACGGCCCCGAACTACGTCTGGGGTATTCAGTAGAACACCTTTCCGACCCGTTTAAAGGAGGAGAAGACGGGGATACCGGATTAAACATCGGGGCAATTACAGCCGTTCTTTCATGGACATTTTAGCCGCTTCAATTTCTTAAGACCCCAGGGAACCTGTAACCACACGGTTGTCCTGGAGTGAATTTTTCGCAATACTTTACAAAGCCTGCCTTGGGACTTATATTAGCCCGTAAATCAAATAATCAATTATAGACGGAGTCACCCCAGTGAAACAGATAATTGTTCTTGCCACTACCAACAAAGGAAAGACAAGGGAAATCCGGGAAATGCTCAAGGATTTTCCCATTGAGATCAAAAATCTTTCGGATTTCGGCCCCATCCCCGAAGTGATTGAGGATGGCCTCACCTTTGACGACAACGCCTACAAAAAAGCGTCCTTTACGGCAAAGGTTCTGGGATATCCTGCCATGGCGGATGATTCAGGGCTCTGTGTCCATGCCCTTGACGGCGCACCCGGGGTTTATTCCGCCCGGTATGCCGGAGAAAATGCCACGGATGCCGATAATGTGCAAAAACTATTGGACGCATTAAAAAACGAAAAAAACCGGAAGGCCGCCTTTCAATGCGTAATTTCCATTGCCGTGCCCACAGGAGCGGCACTGACCTATGAAGGCCGGTGTGAAGGCATTCTTACCCGGGAGCCGGCCGGAGAGAACGGATTCGGATATGACCCGCTGTTCTTTTTCCCCGGGCTCAACAAAACCTTTGCCCAGCTTTCCATTGCAGAAAAGTCAGAGGTCAGCCACCGGGGACGCGCATTAAAGGAGGTGTCCAATGAAATGGATAAAATCCTGGAATGGCTGGACATGAATATGCCCCGGTTTACCCGGGTTCCCTGTCAAGGATAAGCCATGAAATCTTTTAAAGAACTGGTCATGAAAAACCGCTCGTGCAGGCGGTTCGACAACAGCCATAAAATTGAAAATACAACCCTGGTAGAACTTGTGGAGCTGGCCCGGCACTGTGCTTCTGCTGCCAATAAGCAACCGTTAAAATATATACTCTCCACCAATGAACAGAAAAATGAAGAAATTTATTCCTGTCTGGGGTGGGCCGCCTATTTAACGGATTGGAAGGGCCCCAAAAAAGAGGAACGCCCGACGGCCTATATCGTGGTCACAGGAGACAAAACCCTGGCCGACAACTTCTGGTGCGACCATGGAATTGCCGCCCAGACAATTCTTCTGGGCGCCCGGGACCAGGGGCTTGCCGGCTGCATGTTCGCGGCAATTAATATTAAAAAGCTTTCCGGCTTTCTGGGTATCCCGGATCATCTGGAGGTCAAGCTGGTCATTGCCCTTGGCAAACCTGTTGAAACAGCCCGGATCGAGGAGGTGGGCCAAGACGGAAACATCAAATACTATCGGGATGAGAACCAGGTACACCACGTACCCAAAAGAAAGCTGTCTGACCTCATTGTCAGCACCTGGTAACCCCGGATGAAGATTCTGTTTGTCAATCCTGCCTGCCTTGATCCAAGAATCATGGGGGAAGACGCGCGAGTGGTTCCCATTGGGGTGTATTACATGGCCGCCCTCCTCATGGAAAATAAATTTGACGTCCGCATTCTCAATCTGGCCGCATTGGACCCGGACAAGGACGCAGTCCAAACCTTTGGGGAATTGATTGAAAAGGAAAAACCCGATCTCATCGGATTTTCCGTGACCAACCCCAACAGGATCAATGCCATTGCCTGTGCCAAAGCCGCCAGAAAGCGATTGCCCCAAACCTGCATCGTGTTTGGTGGCCCTGCCCCCACTTTTATGGCACCCTATCTGTTGAAGGCCTGCCCTGAAATTGACATCCTGGTGCAAGGAGAAGGAGAATCCACACTCCTTTCCCTGGTAAAGGCCCTGGCAAAAACCGGATCTGTTAAAGGGGCATCTGTCAGGAACATCAAGGGGATTGCCTTTCTGGAAGACAAAAAAATTATTGAGACCGGACCGGCCCAGGTCGTGCAAGACCTGGATTCTTTGGTTCACCCGTCCACCTATTTTGTCTTTGAGCATCTGTCCATGTCCCGGGGATGTCCCGGAACATGCACCTTCTGCGGTTCCCCGAAATTCTGGGGCAAATCAGGAATACGGTTCCATTCCCCCCTTTGGTTTGTCACGGAAATCCTATCCCTGGCCAAAAAGGGCGTCACCCATTTTTATATCTCCGACGACACCTTTACCATGGACAGGGAACGGGTGATCGCGGTGTGCAAACTTATTATTTCAGCAGATATCCCCATCACCTGGAATGCCATTTCCCGGGTGGACTATATTGACAGGGAACTGCTTTTTTGGATGCGCCGGGCCGGATGTATTCAGATCAGCTTTGGGGTGGAATCCGGATCAAAAGAAATCAAAAAAAACCTGGGCAAACCCATTTCCAATGAACGCTGCATCCAGGCATTTTCTTTGACCCGCTCCTACGGCATCCTGCCCCGGGCCTATTTTATCTATGGCTCTCCCGGGGAAACCCAAGAAACCATCCGGGAAAGCTGTGATCTGATGATGGCGCTAAAACCCCTGGCCACGGTCTTCTACCTGCTGGTGATTTTTCCGGGCACCCACCTGTACGGCCGTGCCCTGGCAAAAGGCCAGGTGACAGACGCGGTCTGGGACCAAAAGATCGAAGACCTGCCCTGGTTTGAACTGGACGACACCCTGGATTTTTCCAGGGTCAAATTTTTTGGAGACACACTTCGGGAAACCTTTTTCAACAATCTTGCACACTTTGTCCATGACATTGCACTTGTGGAGGAAAAAGAGCTCTATCCCTTCCATTCAGATTTTCTATCCAGGCTTGCCATGACCTTTTCCCACGGGGAATACGCAAAAGACCCCCGGATTAAAGACCCGGCAAAAATAGCGGAACGTCTTTTTACAAGGGCCTTGTCCTATTCTCCCTGCCCCAGAGCCTTCCTGGGAATGGCCATGCTTTTTCAGCAACAAAAAAAAATCAACCGGGCAGCCGCCCTTCTTACAAAGGGACTATCACTGTTCCCCGGCAACAAGGAGCTGTCCGTCTGCATGGGGGTTACCCTCATGAACCAGGCAAAATTCAAAGATGCCCTGCCCTTTTTCACCCTGTTCAAAGATGATCCGGGCATGGATCCTTATATCACAATTTGCAACACCCGGGAGCAAACACCATGAGCCATGATTATAAACTTGCCAATTTAGAACAACGGGCCATAAAACTTAAGGCCCAGAGACAGGAAATATTGACCAGCCAGTCGGAAAAAGCTCTGGACCTGATCTTTGAAGCGCCTTCACCGGCAACACTGATCCAGTCTTTTCCGGACCAGGACCTTTATTTTCTCATGCACAAAATCGGCGGTCAGGATTTTTTGCCCATACTGGCCATGGCCACCTCTGCCCAATGGGAATATATTCTGGATGTGGAGGTCTGGAACGATGACCGCCTGGATATCCGAACCATGACCCAGGCATTTGACCTGCTGTTCCAGGCAGATCCCAAGCGCCTGCTTCGCTGGATTATCAAGGAAAAGCCCGATTATTTCGAATATTATCTGTTTGAAAACATGACCGTCTTTATCCGGGAGCATGATGAATGGATACCCGAGGATTTTGATGACTATATCACCCTTGATGACAAATTCTATTTCAGGTTCCCCCACAGAATCGACCCGGATGATCCCAACGTCCCGGATGAAACCGATGACCCCACGGACCCAGGAGAGGACCTGGACAAAACCCTTACCCAGGATGCACCGGAACTCATTGAACGAATGCTGAGAACCCTGGCTGAAATGGATCTTTCCGTATACCACGGCCTGCTCCTGGAAACCTGTGCTGTGCAGGGTGCAGAAACCGAAGAAGAGCAATTCCGGCTCAGAAACGTCCGCCTGGCGGAAAAAGGATTTTTGCCCGCCCATGAGGCCATCGGCATTTACCAGCCCACGGATTTAGCCTCCCTTCGGAAAAGACCGGCAAGTGCCCGATCCCCCGAAGCCTTTGATCCGGATATGCCCCTGCCGCCCCAGCTGTTTACCCAGTTCATTGAGGGGGATACTCTTTTTATACGAGCCCTGGACCTTCTGGACCCGGAGTTCATTCTCCGGCTTCAATCTGAACTTGCGGCCCTGAGCAATAAAATCATTTCCGCAGACAGGGTTAAAATCAGAAATCCTGAGTCCATTCAAAAGATCATTCAAAAAGCCACGGCCTACCTGAGCCTGGGGCTTGAGGTTATGATCAAGAAAGAGCCCACCATTGAAGCGGCCCGGGATATTATTGAACACTACTTTCTTGAAGATATTTTCAGAACCGGTTCAAGGGCCGGAATCCAGCTGAAAGCCAAGGCCAAGACCTGGTATAAAACAAGTTTTATGAAGGAAAAGAACCTGCCATTGAGTTTTCTGACAGAAGACTATCTCGGCGTGATGGGCGGCCTTTTCCTGGACCGCCCCATGTATTTTGACAATTACCGGAAAGGACAATTGTACCGCCATTTTACAAGCCTTGCAGATATTAATACAACAGACACCCTCCTCACCCGGATCATCCATCTGGACCGGATACTGGTTCAGCTTCCCCTGGATATCCGTTCTTTTACCCACGGGGTCTTAACCTATAAAAGCCTGATTCTGACCCTGTGGGCCAGGAACAGGCTGGGCCTGGATAAGGGCGGACACTGTAGTTTGAAGCCCATTGAACCTTCGGTATTCAAACCTTTTTTTGCAGCCCTTTTCTCCTCGGATATTCCCGGGAAAATTGATGATCTAAAAGGCCATGACCTTTCACTCTTCATGGCAGAACTCCTTGACTGCCATGAAGATGACCTGACCGAATCTTTCCTGGAAGTATTGTCCGGCCTGGTACAGGAAATCGGGGAAGAATATGGCAATGTTGCCCCGGGAAATATGGATCCCCGGTTTATTCCCCATTTTCTGCTGGCCCCGGAGACCCAAAAAAAGACCAAACCACCAAGCAAGAAATCCTAAGGGGATACGTTCCCATGCCCCGTGTGCTAGCAGACAACTTTTTCCAAACCACCTTATCCCCACAACCGGGGATAAGGGTCCGGTATATGAAGATACCCCATATTGTGGACAGAATTTTACGCCTGACACTGGACCCGGATTACAAAAAGATGGCACCCATACCCATTGGTCCAGGGGACTTTAAGATCCCCTTTTTGTCAGATGATGAACTGAAAATGGTCAATGGATTTAAAGCACAAAAAAAACAGATTGAGTGGCTTTGCGGAAGATTTTCACTAAAAACCCTTGTCCAGGAGTTTTGCTGCAAGGACAGCGCCCTTTTTGACATTTGCATTTCCTACCAGGAAAAAGGCGCCCCCTTTCTTAACTTGTATCCGGATATCCCCATTTCCCTTTCCCACAGCGGAGATTTTACAGTGGCAGCCATCTGCCCCGGCCGCCGTATCAACCTGGGAATTGACATTGAAAAAATCGGAAAAACACCAGAGACTTTTTTTATGAAGACCGCATTTACCCAAAAAGAAATTTCCCATATGGCCCCATTTGCCCATGAGATATACCGCCACTGGACCCTGAAGGAAGCGTTTTTAAAATACATAAAAATGGGATTCAACGAAAATCTTCACCGGGTGGAAATCATTGACAACAAAATTTTTTACCAGGGTCAGCAACAGGAACTTTCTTTCTGGTCAACGACAATTGAAAACCGGTACATCCTGAGTATGGTCGCAGATCCCCTTTAAGAAAAAAAATCAGGTTTCCTTGTCCGGAGCCGGAACCGGCACGTCTATCCTTCGGGGATCTTTAATCCCACCACACCGGAAAAAATGATCGGTTTGAAACATCAATGCGCGCAATTGTTCATCCAGCTCTTTGCGAAGGGCCTCACATTCTTCATGGGATGCATCCTTTGGGACGTGGATAAGATGATCTCCATATAGAAAAATTATTTTTGAAAAGGGTTTGGGAATAATGGACCGATCCCAGCTTGAGATCCGCCAGCTGCGATCTGCATTCCACATGACCGGTACAATGGGAAGACGGGTTCGTTTGGCAAGGATAACAATACCGATTTTAGAAATATAGGGCGGGCCTGTGGGCGCATCCACCACCAGGCCCCCCCGGTGGCCTTTATCAAACAGGGCCTTCATCTCTTTGAGGGCCTCGGATCCCCGCCGGGTGGAAGATCCCCTGACCGGAATCCAGCCGAACCGTTTTGCGGACTGGGCAGCCAATTCGCCGTCTTTGCTGGCGCTTGCCATGACAACAAATTGAAGCTTCCGATAAAAATAGACAAAAAACATCAGCCCCCGGTGCCAGGATGCGTACAACAACCCTTTCCCTTTATGGGTCAAAAGGTAATTTGTCTCTATTTCCCTGCCGACAACCTGAACCCGACAGGTCAAAAACAACAGGGAAGCCGCTATTTTACCCACCCATCCAAAAAGCCATGGTAAAAAAAAATCCCGGGCCATCATTTTTCCTCTCTTTCGCCCCAATGAGAAAATCGCTTACTCATGGTCAAAGATATATCCCACAGACCTCCGGCTTATGAAATAAATCGGTTTTTTGGGGTTTTTCTCAAAATATTTACGAAACCTTACAATAAAATTATCCACAGTCCTTGTGGTGGTATCGCTGGAATACCCCCAGCCTGAATTCAACAGCATCTCCCGGGAAAGCGCCTTGCCCTTGTTGGCAATAAAAATCTTCAACAGGGTCACCTCTTGTTCCGTAAGGACAATCTTTCCTGCAACGCAGTTGGCCTTAAAGGTGATAAAATCAATGTGGTCATCGCCAAAATAATAGGAATCACCCTTATACAGTCCATGTCCGGCAGTTATCTCCGCCATGGGACCTTCATACCAGCTTTTTTTCTTTATGAGGCGCTCCACCCGGAGTAAAAATTCTTCCAGATCAAAGGGTTTGGACAAATAATCATCCACACCATAGCGCAACCCCTTTACCTTGTCCTTTGTATCCCCCCTGGCCGAAAGGATCAGGACCGGAATCTTTTCATCCTCCTTGCGAATGGTCCTCAGGACGGAAAACCCGTCAATCATGGGCAGCATGATGTCTAAAACAATCAGGTCCGGTTTCCAGGTGCGCCATTGCTCAAGCCCTTCAATGCCGTCCCTGGCAATACAGACCCCATATCCCTGGAGGGTCAGATTCAGTCGGATCCCATCGGCAATATGGGCCTCATCTTCTATGACCAGAATACGCTTTTTTTCAGCCGTTTCCATAATTTTTTCTCCCTGACATTTGCAATACTTGCCCGTGGAATGGTGATGGTAAACCTGGACCCTTTTCCCTTGCCTTCACTGAATACCGATGCCCGCCACCCATGGATCATGGAAATGCTGGAAACCAGGTACAGCCCCAACCCTGATCCGGTATGGCTGTTGGGGTTATCCCTGCCGGACTTGTAAAATTTATGAAAAATTTTTTTGGCATCCTCCTTGTCCACACCGATCCCGTTATCAATAAAATCAATGGTGAGTTTCTGGATAAAACTTTTAAAGACAATGGTGAGTTTGGGGTGATCCGATTCATTGTATTTGATGGCATTGGACACAATATTCATGAGCAGCATCTCAAAGAGAAACAGGTTGACCGGGTATTCAAACAGCCCATTGGAGGGATTTTCAATATGAATCTCGCAGTCCCGGAAAATAGAGGCGTTTTTATCACAAAAATTTTTTACCAGTGTGACCAGGCTGTCCCGGGTCACCTCTGACCCGAAATTCTGGCTTTCAATTCTTGCCAGGTTTAAAATCCGATTAATGTTGTCGGTGAGCCGACTAATGTCTTCGAGCATATTTTCGCTGTATTTGCGGATATCTGCGGGTTCAAGGGGGTGACGGACAAAGGTTTCAAGGTAGATCCGAAGGGAGGTCACCGGGGTTTTCAATTCATGGGTGAAATTATAGATAAAATTATGCTGGAGCCTGAACAGATTGACGGTTTTCTGGTAATAAATAAAGGCCAATAGAATCCCGGCCAGAACCACCGTGATCAGAAGGCTGAGCACCAGAATGGTCATACCGGTCTTGGATGGAAAAACAGAGGTGGGGTCAATGTTGAACTTTAAGATAACCACTTCAAGTGCAGAGGTGATCTCCATATAAAGACTCACCGTGAGCACCAGAAAGGTGGCCAGGGCAAAAATGGAACAGGCAAAGATAAAAACCGGGTGAAGATACCACCGGGAAGGATTTAAAATCTGCATGGGTTAGTGGTCGTCCCCGTCCACAGGAAAGCGTATGGTAAAGGTCACGCCCTTACCGACATGGCTTTCCAGATGGATACTTCCCCTGAGGGTCTGGGTTACCAGGTTAAAAACAATGGACATACCAAGCCCGGTACCGCCTTTTCCCCGCATGGTGGTAAAGAACGGATCAAAAAGCCTTTCTTTTTGGTTTTCAGTCATACCCCGCCCATTGTCCCTGTAGACAAAGACAACCTGGCCCCCTTGGCGGGTAACCCCAATCTCAATGGTCCCGTTCTCCACCCCCTCAAATCCGTGGATCAATGAATTCATGATCAAATTGCTCAGAATCTGGGAAAAGGCGCCCGGGAATGAATTCAGTTCAATATCCGGTTCACAGGATATTTGGATCACATGGCCGGTTTTTTTATACCGGGGCCTCAGGCTCAACAGAACCTCATCCATGTATTCCTTCAGATTAAAGCTGCGACGATTTTCACTGGACTGATCAACCGCCACCTGTTTAAAGCTGGAAATCAGCTCTGCTGCGCGCTCCATGTTAATCAAAATGGAACTGGACACCTCCTGAACGATGTTCAGGTAGTTCTCAAGTTCACTTCTTTTTAATTCACCGGCCTTGTACAGGGCATGGAACTCACGGGTTTTGGCGTCCAAAAAGGAAGCGGCTGTCACCCCCACGCCCACCGGGGTATTGATTTCATGGGCCACCCCTGCCACAAGCTCTCCCAGGGCTGCCATTTTTTCCGCCTGAACCAGCTGGTCCCTTGCCTGTTCAAGGGTTTCAAGGGAGTTTTTCAATTCCTTGTTTGCCTGTTCAAGATCCTTCTGGTATTGTATTTTTTCCTCGATAAACCGTTTGCGCTCAAAGGCCTTGCCCACGGCATGAAACAATACATTCATATCCTGGATAGGCTTGATGATATAATCCCAGGCCCCCAGGTGAAGGGCTTCTACGGTATCTGAAATATTACCGGCTCCGGAAACAATAATAATGGGGATATTTTTGTTCTTCCCGGTCACATGGGAAAGAACTTTCAGGCCGTCCATTTCCGGCATTCGAAGATCACACAATACCAGGTCCGGGTGCTGACTTTCAAATTTTTCCAGACCAATCTTTCCGTTTTCAGCCTCAATGGTCTGAAATCCAAAATCGTCAAGAAAACCGATCATACTGTCCCGGATATAGACTTCATCATCAATTACAAGGATTTTTTTCCCCGTATTCTCATCCATGCTGACGCTATCCCTTGTTTATTTTTTAAAGCAGGGCTCTTCTGACCTCAGTCTTTTAATGCATTGCAGATGACGTTCAGGTCACTGGCCGGTTTTATCAAAACTTTGTCCCGGGTTACCCCCAGAGCCTGTATGGCTTTGGGCGGAATATAATCCGCCGAACCCGTATGAACCACAAACTTTATCCGGGGCCTGATTTTCCGAGCTTCCAGCATAAAGGTATTGCCGTCATGGCCCGGCAGCCGGATATCCACCACAGCTTCGTCAATGGGATATTTTTTTACAATTTCAAGGGCTTGCTCGCTGCTTTCCGCCTGGAAGACCGTGTAACCTTCATCTTCCATGAATGCGGCAATACTCTGCCGGATGCTCTCTTCATCATCAAGAATTAAAAACAATCTGGGTACCTGAGGCATCTTCTCTCCCCCCCATTAAGGTTTAACTTCTGGCTGATCCTTTTTCAACAATTGCTGTACCTCCCTTGAAAGTGATTCAACCGTCACAGGCTTCATGACAAACCGCTGTATTCCAATTTTTTGGGCCATTGTTTTACTGATGGATCCGGCATACCCCGAACAGAGGATAATGGGCAAATCCTTTTTAATTTTCAGAAATTCCTTTGCCAGTTCAATCCCTGTTTTTTCCGGCATGGTCTGGTCTGTTACCAAAAGGTCAATGGCGGCATGGTTCTCTCTGAAAAAGCTTAAGGCGTCATTGCTAGAGGAAAAGGCATGGACCTTATACCCCAGCAGTTCAAACCCCTCCTTACACATCATGGCGATATCCGGATCATCGTCCACCACCAGCAGATGCTCCCCTTTGCTGGTGGTGGACCAGCCATGACCCGTTTCTTGATTTTCGATTTCATCATCCCCCCGGACAGCAGGGAAAAATATGGTAAAACTGGTTCCCTTGCCATATTTGCTTTTTACCCGGATTTCCCCGTCACAGGACTGAACAATGCTATAGGCCATGGCAAGCCCAAGCCCTGTCCCCTTTCCTTCCTCTTTGGTGGTGAAATACGGATCGAATATCCGCTCCAGAACATCTTCGGCCATTCCGCAGCCGGTATCTGACACTTCGAGTACAAGATAGACCCCGTCCCCCTGGGGCAGGTTGGGATATTCCATCATATCGGTCCGGGACAAATTTGTTTCGGTCAGCCCAACGATTAGCTCTCCTCCGGTATCTTCCATGGCATGGTAGGCATTGGTGCACAAATTCATGATCACTTGATGGATCTGGGTGGGGTCCGCAAAAACCGAAGGGCAATTCCGATCAATTTTATCAACAATGCGGATGGTGGATGGGATAGACCCCCTGAGCAGCTTCACGACTTCCTTGGCCACAGGATGGAGCTTGATCAGCCGTTTTGCCTCTGCCCCCCCCCGGTTGAAAGACATCACCTGACTGACCAGGTCGGCAGCCCTGAGAGCCGCTTTTTGTATTTTTTCGCTTCTCTGGTATACCTGGTTTCCCGGCTCGGAAGTCCGCATGATCATATCCGAATACCCCAGAATCGGGCTTAAAATATTGTTCAAATCGTGGGCAATTCCACCTGCCAGGGTACCGATGGCTTCCATTTTCTGGGATTTTCTCAATTGTTTTTCCAGGCCCCGCCAGCGTTGTTCTGCTTTTTTTTTCTCAGTGACATCCAGCAAAGACGCCACCTTGCGGTCGGTACCAGGAATCATACCAAGACTTGCAAACACATGCTTTATGCTGCCTGCTTTGTCAATAAACTGAATCTCATACTGGGAAGAGACCTCGTTTTGATAATTCATTTGGTTTTTGGCCATGATATGGTTCCGCACAAACTCAACATCCCGGGACGAAACAAACTCATCCCATTTTTTTTTCCCTTCAATTTCCCTTCGTTCCATTCCGGCAAGCTCGGCAAACCTTGAGTTTGCCATGGAAATGGTATCATCGGGCTCCATAATAATAGCCGCAGTTCCGGAATACTCAAACACGGTTTTATAGAGCTGTTCGCTCTGTTTAAGCTCCATGGTCCTCTCTTTAACAAGCGCCTCCAGCTGTTCCTGGTATGCCTTATTCTCCCGTTTGAGCTTGCTTGATCTGAGACATTTTTGAATGGAATGGTGGAGCACGTTCATATCTTCAATGGGTTTAAAAATATAATCCCAGGCACCCAGGCGCAGGGCTTCCACCACAGAGGTTATATTTCCCGTGCCCGAGGCCACCACCAGGGGCGTATCCGGGGAACGCGCTTTCAGGATCTCTAAAACCTGAAGCCCGTCCATTTCCGGCATCCGCAGGTCCAAAAGGACCAGGTCCGGCAGCTGGGCTTCAAACACCTCAATACCCTTCTTGCCATTTTCCGCTTCAAAAACAATAAACCCGTAATCCTCAAGATAGGTTCTGATACTTTGACGGATATAGCGTTCATCATCTATGGTTAGAATTTTATATTTGCTATTGTCTTCCAAATCACTTGCCTGTGCGGTTGAATCGTGTTTGTTTGTCGGCATTGCTTTTCATTTGTTTTTCTTTTCACATTGGCTGTTCCGAAGTTCGCTGCTGAACATTATTCTTGTAGCCCCTTATCTGTCAAGGAATAATCCTGGGAATTGGCGTGTTAATGTCATAAAAATGCTATTAACGGAAGGCGGGTGGCAGGAAGTGACAATGGAGAACAAAAAGCCCTGGTAAGGAAACCTTACCAGGGCAATCAGTATTTGGGTTGGCTCCCCAGCACGGATTTGAACCGCGGACCCATTGGTTAACAGCCAATTGCTCTGCCAACTGAGCTACTGGGGAGCAGTGTCTTGAAACAAGACTCGGTGTATATATCCCACAGCCTTTTTTTTGTCAAGAACAAATTCACAAAAAATTTGACATCAATTGGGAATATGGTTATCCTTTAACCAATAGTAACAGACCCCTTGCAGGAGGAAGTCCCATGGATATCAGTACCATACAAGGTTCAAATGCATATACGGCCAATCAACAGACTCCCCAGCCTGTTGAGGATACCCTGTCAAAACGTCAAAACTGGGAGGCCGCAGATCTGAACCAGGACAAACCACGGTCCTCCCAGCAGGCATTTGAAGTCACTATCACCCAGGAGGCCCAGGACAGACTGGCAGCAGAAAAAGTGGCAATTTCCGCTGCACAGACCGCTGACCCAGTCCGGGGGCCTTCACCCGCATCCGGATCAGCCCGGGATGCGAGCCAGATTGTCAACATCGTTGCATAGAAAACGCGCCCCCTTTTTTCACTCTTTTATAAATGCCTTACCTGAACTGAAACTGGAAATTTTGTCATGATCACTGAAAATGGAATCGTTTCCCAGGCCGATGTGTCCACAGCCTGGGTCAAAACAATCAGGTCCGGCGCATGTGAAGGCTGCTCTTCCAGGGAAAGTTGCGGAACCAGCCACAACGCAAAGGAAATGATCGTAATGGTCAAAAACACCCTGGGTGTCGAAAAAGGAGACCAGGTGGTCATTGGGCTCGAATCGAAACCCATGATCGTCTTAAGCTTTTTTCTCTATGTCTTTCCCATCCTTTTGTTGATCACAGGGGCCGTCATCGGGGACAGCCTGGCCCCGGCCCTTGGAATGAACAAGTCCTTTTGTGCCATGATTTTAGGGTTTTCCTTTTTTGGCGCAGCCTTCCTTGTTATCCGCAGAAAACAGGCGACCCTCTCCCAAAAAGAGGCGTTCAAGCCATTCCTTGTCAGAAAAAAATCCCTGCCTGATTCAGGCCAATGCCGGGTATCCTGAAATATTTTTTTTTCCTTGCCAATATAGCTTCAATATAATATAAACGCTGCCAGTTGTGGGTTTGTCGCGTAACTCTAACCCTAAAAATTGAGAGAGAAATTATGACATCACAACGAGACCTAAAAGTAGCGTTATTTATTATGATCGTTCTTTTGATCACAGGAATTGTATGCTACGCATCTTTCACATCCCCTGCCCCTGAAAATCCAGTACGTTTGATGTTTCAAAACAAAGCTGGCAAAGTTTTATTCACCCACCTATCACACACAGACAGCTATAGTTTGGAATGTCTGGACTGCCATCATAATATTGAAGATGATGCTACCTACAACTGCAGTGAGTGCCATGAAGAAACCGGTGATGAAAGCTTACCATCAAGGGCTGATGCATTTCATGCACAGTGCAAGGGATGTCATGAAGAGTATGGCGCAGGTCCGGTAGAATGTAACTCGTGTCATAACTTATAGCCGGGACCTGCAAAATCCCGGACATACGTCGTGATCTAAGCTATTTACCAAACAAGGACTTATTATGATTAAACGATCTTTTTTTTCCTTAAACCAACCCAGGCTTTCCTATGATCTGCTTGAACCGGATCTGAAAGAGCCAGAGGTAATCCCTATCCCGGCCAGTCTCTCCCTATTACTGCCCGAAGCGATTGACAGCACAAAACAGGCCCTTATCAAAAAAGGCGACGCGGTCAAAAAGGGGGAAAAGTTAACGCTCTACCACGACAGCACTGCCTACACCATATCTCCTGTTGCGGGTACCATCCATCTTTTTGACTCCTATTCCGATGATTTCGGGAACGTTGCCACTTTTATCATTATTAAACCAGACCTGTCCAAGTCCTCTGGTGACGGAACGGTTATCCTTGATCCTGTGGAAGAGATCGGGTTTGCAGACCAATTTCTGCAGAAACTTCCCGGTGCACCTCCCTTTGGACTCCTTGCCAATGATGATATCAAAATCAACACCATTGTGATCACCTGTGCGGATACCGATCTTTTGTCCACCACCAGCCAATATGTGGGGATAAAATATCCAGAAGAAATAAAAGAAGGGGCCAATATCCTGAAAAGGATGACCCGGGTAGCCAAGTTTTGCATTACGCTTCCCGAAGATTTGAAAACCCAGGTGAGCTTTGATTCAATCCAGGTATTAAAGACCAGCAATGCCTATCCTGCCACCCTGCCGGCCATGATCATGAAAAATCATCTGAACATGGTTCTGCCGGCCGGAAAGATGCCTTACGATATGGGTATCTGTTTTGTCCGGGCCGAAGCTCTGGTTTCCCTTGCCCGGGTTTACAAAACCAAAGCGGCTGTCTTTGATAAAATTTTCACCCTCATCGGCAAAGACGGAACCCGACACAGGGTTCGTGCCACCATCGGCACACCCTTGAGCAAAGTCTTCAGCCGGTTTGGCATTCATATCAATGAACAGGATCGGATTATCATCGGTGGCCCCATGCGCGGCTTTGCCACCTTTACCCACCACCATCCCGTTCTCCCTGACATGGATACCGTTATTGTCCAGGACAGGGATATCATTCCCCACTTATCCGACACCCCCTGTGTGAACTGCGGCAAGTGTATCCGGATCTGTCCGGCCAATATTCCGGTGAACATGCTGGTGCGGTACCTGGAGGCTGACCAGTATGAAGAAGCAGCCGACAGGTTTGACCTTGGATCCTGTATTGAATGCGGACTCTGTGCTTACGTCTGTACAGCACGCATCCCCTTGTATCAATACATCCGACTGGGAAAACATGAGCTGCTGACCCTTCGCGCTAACGCATAAAAATGGAGACTGCCAATGCCTACCAATAAACTTACCGTCTCCCATGCGCCCTTCTGGCATGACGGAGATTCTCTCTTTAAAATGAACCTGAATATCCTTTTGGCCCTGCTTCCGGCAACCATTTTCGGTATTATTCAGTTTGGTGCCCCGGCCCTGGGTGTGGTTGCCTTGTCAATTTCTACGGCCATGCTCTGGGAACTTGTCATGACCCTGATGGCAAAAAAACCGCTCACCGTCGGAGACCTGGATTCGGCTGTCATCGGGATGATTTTCGGTGTCATGCTGCCGGCAACCGCCCCCTGGTGGCTGGTGGTGGTTGGGACCTTTGTGGCCGTTGTCATCGGAAAGATGATTTTTGGCGGTATCGGTGCAAACCCTTTCAATCCGGCCCTGATCGGCATGGCGTTTCTCATGCTCTCCTGGAAGGTGATGTTTGATTTTGATGCCGCCTATATCCATTATGATTTCAGTTTTACAGCCCTTGCCCCTCTGGCCGCCCTGAAATCCCAGGGAGCCGCTGCAATCTCAGATCTTTTCCCCACAGGGAAACTGATCATGGGCAAACAGGTGGGCGCCATCGGTTCCACCTTTGGACTGGGACTTATTGTTGGCGGCATCTACCTGATTCTCAGGGGGTATATCCGCTGGGAAATATCGGCCTCCTTTATTCTGGGCATTATTGTTACGGCCCTGTGTTTTAATATGGCCAAGCCGGAAGTCTATGGAGGGCCTGCCATCCATCTTTTTTCCGGGTATACCTTATTGGGCGCTTTTTTTCTGGCCACGGAGAATTCTTCTTCTCCGGTGAACAAAATTCCCATGTTTCTCTACGGATTTTTTGCCGGCGTAATGATCATTCTCATGCGGAACATCGGTGTATATGCCGATGGAACCGTGCTGGCCATCCTGCTGCTGAACCTTGTAAACCCCCTCATGGATGCCATTAGACCCAAGGCTTTGGGAAAGGAAGTCAACCATGCGTGAAATGATAAATATGATCGTTGTATTGACGGTATTGACTGCTTTTTCAGGTGGATTGCTTGCCGCTATCCAATCCGGAACAGCGGTTAAAATTGAAGATCAGGTCTTAAAATTTCAAAAGGCGCCGGCCATTGCGGAAATATTTCCGGAAGCCACCAATGACCCCCTGGCAGAGCGTTTCAATGTAAGCGCGGATGGTGCAGAACTGCAGATATTCCCCGGAATCCTGGCAGATGGCTCAAAGGCTGTTGCCTTTGAAACAAAAGGCGTTGGATTTGGCGGCCCCATAGGACTTATGGTGGGTATCAATCTGGATACCGACCAGATCATCCAGGCCAGGGTCACCACCCATGCAGAGACACCGGGTATCGGAACCAGGGCCAAAGATGATCTTTCCTTTGTGGGTCAATTTGCAGGGAAAGGCCTTGATACAAACTTTGCCCTAAAGGGCGACAATGGGGAAATAGACGCCATGTCCGGCGCAA
This sequence comes from Desulfobacula sp., assembly GCA_013792075.1. Classification (GTDB taxonomy): domain Bacteria; phylum Desulfobacterota; class Desulfobacteria; order Desulfobacterales; family Desulfobacteraceae; genus NBML01. Next base: position 924 of record VMSR01000056.1, on the reverse strand, counting down.
CTGTTACTTCAAAGGGCGTCAGCATCGCAGCAATGCAGGCAAAAGAACTCTATCAGAAACTGAAACCTGAGATTATCAAACAGATAAAATAAGGCATTAGATATTCAGGAGATATGAATTATGGCACAATCCTTGGCAAAAGAATTTACAAAAGGACTCTGGGCTGAAATACCACCCTTCAGACTGGTTCTGGGTCTATGCCCGGTCCTGGCCGTGACAAAATCCGTTGAAAACGGTATTGGAATGGGTATTGCAACCACCTTTGTTCTTATTTTTTCAAACCTGTTAATATCCCTCCTCCGGAACATCATACCGTCAAAGGTCAGAATTGCCTGTTATGTGGTTATCATTGCCACATTTGTGACCATTGTGGAATTGCTGATGCAGGCCTATACCTATGAATTATTTCTCAAGCTTGGTATTTTCATCCCCCTGATCGTGGTGAACTGTATCGTTCTAGGACGGGCAGAAGCCTTTGCCAGTAAAAACGGTCCCGTTCTTTCCATTGCCGACGGCCTAGGAATCGGGCTCGGGTTCACCCTCTCCCTTGCGGCGCTGGGAGCTGTCAGGGAACTTCTGGGCAATGGAACCCTCACCATTTGGGGCGGCACCCCTGTATTTGAAATGGGCGCCACCTTTCTTCCCTTCCAGTTCATGATCGAAGCCCCCGGCGCCTTTGTCGGCCTGGGACTGATGCTCTGCATGATGAACCTCATTGGTAAAAAATAAAAAGGAGATAACCCATGGGTGATTTATTTGTCCTGGCCATCAGCTGCATTTTTATCAACAATATTCTCCTTGCCCAGTTTTTGGGCAACTGTCCCTTTCTGGGGACGTCCAAAAAAATGGAAACGGCCATCGGCATGTCAATGGCCGTTGTCTTTGTTCTGGTCATGGCTGGTCTTATTACATGGATTGTTGACG
>VMSR01000249.1 GCA_013792075.1 Desulfobacula sp. | reverse complement strand
TTAAAGCTGATCATGGAAAAACTCACCGACCAGTTTGTTTCCAAATTTGAACTGGAATCCTTCCGGGTGGTGGTGGAAAAAGACAAGGAAAGACCCTGCTATTCCCACGCCATGATCAAAATCCGTGTGGGGAACACAACGGAAATCACCTCGGCCGAAGGGGACGGACCGGTATCGGCCCTGGACAATGCCCTGAGAAAAGCCTTGACCACCATTTACCCCCAGATTGACGACATGCATTTGGTGGACTTCAAGGTCCGGGTCATCGAAGGGTCCGACGGCACCGATGCAAAGGTAAGGGTTCTCATCGAATCCAGAGATACCAACAATATCTTTTCCACCATCGGGGTGTCGGAAGATATTATCGAAGCAAGCTGGCAGGCGCTGGCCGACAGTTTTCAATACAAACTTTCTTTGGACACTATACAAAAGGGCGAATCAAATGAATGATGACAGAAGAATTATAATTTTTGACACCACCTTGAGAGATGGGGAACAATCACCCGGGGCCAGCATGAACCAGGCCGAAAAACTGCGCATTGCCTCCCAGCTGGAAGCCCTTGGGGTGGATGTGATTGAAGCCGGCTTTCCCGCCGCCTCAGACGGCGATTTTGAAGCGGTAAAGGCCATTGCCAACACGTTGAAACGCGCCCAGGTGGCCGCACTCTGCCGGGCAAGCGAAGCAGATATCCGTCGCGGCTGGGATGCCATCAAGGATGCGGCCCACCCCAGGATCCACACCTTTATTGCCACCTCTGAGCTGCACATGAAATACAAATTGCAGATGGAACCTTCCGAGGTGTTAAAAAAGGCGGTGGAATCGGTGAAACTGGCCGCCTCTTTTACGGACAATGTGGAATTCTCCGCCGAAGACGGGTCAAGGTCTGACCGGGATTTTTTGTGTACCGTGTTCGAGTCTGTGATAGACGCCGGTGCCACCACCATCAACCTGCCGGATACCGTGGGCTATGCCATCCCCGAAGAATTCGGCCAATTGGTAAAATATGTGATTGAAAACACCTCCAACATTGACAAGGCGGTCTTGAGCGTTCACTGCCACAACGACCTGGGCCTTGCCACCTCCAACACCCTTTCCGCCATTAAAAACGGCGCCCGCCAGGTGGAAGTCACGGTCAACGGCATCGGCGAGCGGGCCGGCAACACCTCCCTGGAAGAGGTGGTCATGTCCCTGAAGACCCGGCCCAATTTTTTCCCCCAGACCACGGGCATCAACACCACCCGGATCTATCCCACCAGCCGCCTGGTTTCCATGATCACCGGCATCCTGGTCCAGCCCAACCGGGCCATTGTGGGGGCCAATGCCTTTGCCCACGAGGCCGGCATCCACCAGGACGGGGTATTGAAAAACCCCATGACCTATGAAATCATGAAACCGGAAACCGTGGGCATCACCAAAAACAGCCTGGTCCTGGGAAAACATTCCGGCCGCCATGCCCTGAATGCCCATATCCAGACCATGGGATACAATCTGTCCGACGATGAACTGAATGTGGTGTTTAAAAAGTTCAAGAACCTGGCCGACAAGAAAAAAAGAATCCAGGACGAAGATATCGAAGCCCTTATCAATGAAGGGGTTCTCCGCTCCTCGGAAGTGTTCTGCCTGGAATACATCCATGTGCTGAGCGGCAACACGGTCTTCCCCACGGCCAGCATCCAGCTGAACATCAACGGCCGGCCGGTCCACGGGTCCACCGAAGGCAGCGGCCCCATTGACGCGGTCTACAACATCATATCCAAGCTCACCGGCACCAAGTCCGAGCTGCTCCGGTTCACCATTTCCGCCCTGACCGAAGGCACCGACGCCCAGGGAGAGGTCACGGTCCGGCTGAAAGAAGACGGCATCACGGCCCTGGGTAAAGGGGCTGACCCGGATATCATCACGGCCGCCGCCCTTGCCTATATCAACGGCCTGAACCGCCTGGAATATTTAAAAACCCATCCCCCAAAGGAAGAGGCCCTGCTCTAGACTTTACTTGTTTTTTTCTCATGGGACGCAGATGAACGCAGATGAATACCCTTAAAAATCTGCAATCATCTGCGTCCTGTTTGGGATTACCTGCCAGTGAAATTAGGCTTTCTTTTTTCCATAAAAGCCGTCACAGCTTCCATCAGATCATGGGAAGGGATAATATTAGAACTGATGGCTGCCACATATTTGAGGCCCTCTTCAATGGATTTTCCCACCCCGAAATTCAATACATCCTTGGATGCCTGGACCGCCAGGGGGGAATTTTCCGCAATCTGAAGGGCCATTTCTTCGGCTTTTGCCAATAATGTCTCATAGTCGGCAAACACCTGGTTGACCAGCAGAATCTTTTCGGCACGCTCGGCCGTGATCGTTTTTGCCGTAAAGGCCAGTTCCCGGGTAATGCCCTGCCCCACGATCAAGGGAAGCCGCTGGAGGACGCCCACGTCGGCAACAAACCCCACGGCCGCTTCCTTAAGACAAAATACGGCATCCTTTGTACACAACCGGATATCACAGGCCGTGATCATGTCCAGCCCTGCACCGATACAATACCCGTGCACAGCGGCAATGACGGGTTTCCTGATTTTCTCCATACAGGTCATGGTTTCCTGAAGCGGGTAGATTTTCTTGAGCAACTGCCATTTCACCCCGCCCTTTTGTTCCGGGTCCATTAATTCCGGCAGTTCTCCCATCATCTCCATCAAATCAATGCCAACACAGAAATCACTGCCCTTGCCGGCCACAATAATAACTCTCACCTCCGGATCTTCGTCCAGCTCAGTAAATATTGCCGGTGCATCCGTCCATGCAGGCGGGTGCATGGCATTTTTCTTTTCCGGCCGGTTCAGATATACCCATGCAATGGGTCCTTTTTTTTCCACGAGATAGTAAGTGCTTGACCTCATTTTTTTCTCCATTTTTATTAAAATTCAGGTTTTCCCCGATTGCTTTTTTTGTTTTTTCCTTATAAGGCTTTATTATCTTTTTCTCTCACCGCGATCCATGTAATGGAAAAAGCGGAGCTATTTCTTTACCCTGCCCTAAAAATCAAGGGGGCTCTTTGACTCTTTCAGAGTTCTCGACCGAACCGTATGGGTATAGATCATGGTTGTTCTCACATCACTGTGTCCCAAAAGTTCCTGGATCGTCCGTATATCATAATTGGCCTGGAGCAAGTGACTTGCAAAACTATGACGGAAAGTGTGGGCAGTTGCCCTCTTGAGTATTTTTGATTTGGAGACACCCCGCTTGATTGCTTTTTGCACATGGGTTTCATGGAGATGATACCGCCTGGATTCATTTGTCTCCGCAACATAGGTCAATTCCTTTGCCGGAAAAAACCACTGCCAGACCAGCTCTTTACCAGCATTTTTAAATTTTTTCTCCAAAATCCCGGGTATGAATGCACCGGCGCAGTCATTGTCAATATCTGCCTGATGCTGTGAAATCACTCGTTCTACCTGGCGTTTCAGGTCAGGGGCAATGGTTCTGGGAAGGGGAAGCGTTCTGTCTTTTTTCCCTTTTCCGTCATGGATGGTCACAATATTATGATCAAAATTAAAATTATGAATTCTCAAGTTCATACATTCTGAAAGCCTGAGCCCGCAACCATACAGCAATTTTACCACAAGGTCATAGGGATCATGGAGGCAATGAATTATCCGATCAACCTCCTCCCTGGACAGGACAACTGGAATATAGGGTTTTCTCTTTGCCCTCACCACCCCATCAATTTTTCCAAATTCCCTTTTCAACACATGGCGGAAAAAAAATAATAGCGCATTGAATGCCTGATTCTGGGAGGATGCAGATACTTTTTTCTCTACCGCCAGATCCGTCAAAAATGCTTTCACATCATCGGGGTTGAGCTGTTCAGCAAGTTTTTGTCCGACAAAAAACCGCATCTTTTCCACCCATAGGGAATAGGATTTCAGGGTTTTGGGCGAATAGTGCCGCAATTTAATTTCATCTGCCAGGGATTTGAGAGCTGCGTTCCAGGGCGACTGACCTCCCTTGGCCGTAAATGCTTCCGAGGTTTCACTGACCTGATCCGTTGTCTCCATTTTTTTGCCAATTCCCGAATAATATAACAGGACCGCCTGCTTTGCCTGGGTCTGTTTACGTTTATCCTGTTTTTTTTCTTCAAGTTTTGCGAGAAAAAGAGAGAGGCTTCCAGAATCGGCATACGGATGCTGATATTTTTTACAAAAATCCAAATAGAATCGAAGCCATTTTTTGTAATCGCTATGATGGTCAGCCGAAATCTTTTTTTGGATTAAAAGCCGGTCATATTTTTTTTGTAATGCTTCAGGAATTTTTAACATGGTATCGAATCTTGATATCATCGAGATTGTGGTGTTATCCAGCTAGATTTTTTATACTTGACACTGATCACAAAGTCAAGATATTCCATATCCTGAATAATACCCAGAACTGCACAACTACTTGTTAGAGTGCGACACGAAGTCGCGGTATTGGCTGTTTGGCGCAGCTTTACAGAGGGTGACCAAACCCGGTATTCTCATACCGGTACCCTAGGAGGCATGCTGCCCCGGTGCATCCGGCGGTGGTGTGAAGCCCTTCCGACAAAGTACCAAATCCTGCAAACGCAGGAGGGGTGAAAATCGTGAGACGGACACCTTCCGGGAAGCCTCATCCGGGTAAGGGCAAGGGTTCGAATGATAGGGCCAGCAAAGGCAAATGTCTGCAGCACCGTTAAGTAGACCAAGCTTAAGAGGCTGTCAAGCTTGTACCAAAAGGTGTGCGGCCAGGTTATGGGTCTTTTAACTGCCCATACTGAGATGCAGCGCCGTCGGTGTAGGGGGCAGGCCTAAGTCATTCATAAATCGGCAATACCGTGGAACGTGGAAACCCCGTATCTTTGCCTGAGACAACCCAGGCAGGTGAAACCGCAAGGCACACTGTTGGAGATGCGGGAGTAAGATGCAGGAAAAAGCGAATGCCGCCCTGTAACGGGGTGGATACGGATTGATGTCCCTCGCAAAAGAGACTACATTATCCGGTCTGAAAGGAAGCTGACGTCCGGCGGATGTGTTACAGCCACATCCGGGCAGGTGTTTCTTTGTGAGAGAGTTTGAAGAATCTTTTTAGGAGGGAAAGCAAATGACGGCGGTCTTGTGGCCAGCTGGTGCACCCACCGGCAAATATACAGTATGGGCTTCCATTAACTGGAGAGCCGTAAGTATGTTTGTGAAAAGACTACAGATGCGTATTGCAAAGGCCGTTAAGGAGAAGAGATACGGCAGGGTAAAAGCCCTGCAGTGGCTTCTCACAAAATCGTATTATGCCAAATTGTTAGCAATAAAACGCGTGACCTCGAATAAAGGAAAACGTACCGCTGGTGTGGACAAGGTTATCTGGACCACAGCAAAACAGAAAACAGAAGCAGTGAGAACCCTCAACCGGAAAGGATACCGGCCCCAGCCTCTCAGGCGAATCTATATTCCCAAGAAAAACGGCAAGAAACGGCCGCTCAGTATTCCTACCATGACCGACAGAGCCATGCAGGCATTGTATAAATTTGCACTTGAACCGGTTGCGGAAACATTGGCTGACCCGAACTCTTATGGGTTCAGATTGTACAGACGGTGTGCAGATGCAATTGCTCAGTGCTTTAATACACTGGCCAAAAGCTACTCGCCGGTCTGGGTACTTGAAGCCGACATAAAAGCCTGTTTTGACGAAATCAGCCACCCATGGATGCTTGATCATATTCCAATGGACAAGGAAGTTCTGGAAAAGTGGCTGAAATCCGGATTTATGGAAAAAGGTCAATTATTCCCTACTGGAAAAGGGACGCCGCAAGGCGGCATTGCCTCTCCGACGCTGGCCAACATGGTTCTGGATGGTCTGGAAGTGACGGTAAAAGCCTCACACTCCACCAGGATTCAAGGCGTAAGACCAAAAATCAATGTGATCAGATATGCGGATGATTTTATCATCACCGCTCATTCAAAAGAACTTCTCGAAAATGTGGTAAAACCCGCAGTGATTCGCTTCTTGGAAGAAAGGGGACTCTCCTTGTCTGAAGAAAAGACAAAAATCACTCGGATTGACCATGGGTTTAATTTTCTCGGACAAAATGTTCGCAAATACAATGGCAAACTATTAATTAAGCCATCAAGGGACAATGTTAAATCCTTTTTGCAAAACATCCGTGAAACCATTCATAAACATCGAGGATCGGAAACTGTCGCACTGATACACGACCTGAATGCCAAAGTAAGGGGATGGGCAAATTATCACAGACACGTTGTATCCAGCAGAATATTCAACTATGTTGACGACCAAATCCGCATTGATTTGTGGCGGTGGATGAGAAGAAGGCACCGGAATAAAAATACCGGATGGCTTTATCAATGTCTAATAATCTCAGTCAAGGCTGATGAAGATGCCACAGCACTGGCACATCCAAATGTCATAAACGTTGCATCTACAATTCTTTCATTCTCGTTTACTTTTAAAAACAATTTAAGTGCATCACCACAATTCAATGAACCGGTTTCTCCAATGGCATTTGCGCCTTCTAACTCACCCGCATTTCTTGGGTTTAAAAAATGATCTTTTACTTTATCTGTATAGTCCCACATAATGTCTCCTTAATCAAATCTCCACAGGATTGAACGCTCTCTTTAAAAACTCTATGCCTAAAATACTACAGGGTGGTAGAATGTCAATAAAGGTCAACTCTTTTTTACAGA
>VMSR01000188.1 GCA_013792075.1 Desulfobacula sp. | reverse complement strand
CCATCTGTATGTTTTGTTTCATACATCCATCCCCACTCTTCTTCAAGTCCACTCAGTATAGCTTTAGCTTTCTGTTCAAAGGAAGTTGCCTCTATAGGTGTATTATAATTATTAGTTATGAATGTCGCGGCTGGAGAAAGATCATTCATTAATACTCGGCGATTCCCAATTTTTGAGAAAGGAATCCATTGCATTTTTCCTACAGATGTAATTTGTCGTTCTAAAATAGTACCTTTCGTATCTACCTTATATTTTTGTTCAGGTGATTCTTTTGTCACCCCAAGGGATTCAATTGCACTTTTATTTCCACACATTTGAGCAGCAACGCCTGTCATTCCAGTTCCGCAAAATCCATCAAAAACAATATCCCCCGGATTTGTATAATGCAAAATATAACGCATTATAGCCTTATAAGGGACTTTAGTATGATAACCATGGGCATTATAAATCGGGTCGTTTTTCCCCTCGCTCACATCTGCTGCAAAGGGTTCCCTATGGTACTGATACTCTTCTGGTTTAGCAGGTTTTTGCGCTTCCCATTCAGCAATAAAATCAGATACCCAAGGATTAGGGCAGGCAGTGTAATAAGGCGGATCACTCAAGGCAAGGATATCTTCATCCTCTCCAATGGGAAATCCTTCAATTTTACGAAAATCAGGGTCTTTTAATTTCTGGCGAAGAAGTCCTGTAAAATACTCTCTGCGGGCCTGATCATTTTTGAATTCCTTACCAAGGCAAGTGACCGGGCCGTCTCCATGTACAAACTCTTCCTCAAATATCTTGCCGCTGCCAGGCTTGCCCGGAACAGTTTTGGTCTTGAACAGACTCTCATTTTTATTCATATTCTATTTCCTGAAAAATATATCATTTGCCCGAAATCCTATTCGAGAACAATCCTGATTTTTGCCGGATCTTTTCCTTTGGTTAGATTATCGATATAATCCTCAAACCGTTTTTTGATTTCTGTTGGTGTGCCCGGGCCGGTATTTGCCTGAAGCGCAGTCTGCAAGTCTGAAATATCCAGGGAAACTTTCACCAGGCCGGACAAGACTTCTTTCAATGCATGGACAAAGTTGCTGTCAAGCGGTGACGGCAATTGCCTGGATTTGATGAACGCGTCCAGCTGCTTGCGGTCATCGACTTTCAACAGATCTATGTTGGATTGGGTGATCGGATCTTCCAGATTGGAAAACAGGATGGTTGTCCAAGATTCCATAAGGTTGTCCAGCTGATCATCAAATCGATCAATGATGCCTGTGCTCAAGGCTGTTTTGCTTTCCATGGAGGGTTTGAATCCGCAATGGGGACATATCGGTGTTGCATCCAGATCCTTTTCCAGAAGTGCAAAACAGCTTCTCAATCCAGCCAGTTTATTCTGGTAGTCGGTCAACTGCTGCAGCGGCATGATATCGATACCGGCAAGCTTGGACAGTGCCTGCAAGCGTTGATCCCCCATTAATGATACTTTTCGTTTATCATCATTCAAGCCCAGCCGGGCCTTGGTGTGCAGGTCAATATATACACCCATGTACTCTTTTTTCAGCTGTGAAAGCTTCATTCCAATTTCATTGGATTTTATTACCAGGGCTGACAGGTCGGTATCCTTAAGGGTATTCAGCACACCCTTTTTTACATCCTGCATTTTTGAAATCCATTCATGATCTGCTGGCAGAACCGCTTCTGCTGTTGTTAGCCAGGATGCCTGGGAACCATGCTCCAGAACAAATTCACGAAGTGTATCCAATTCATCTGCAACCTGAATGGCCTTTTTATGCTCAAGAATATCATCTGCACTGTGTCGAAAATTTTTAAGTTTTCCAGGAGAGGAATAGGTTTGCAGAGATTCAAAAAATTCTTTAGCTTTATTTAATACTTCTGCCTGGGTGCCTGCACCGGTTACATTTAAAATATCAAGTCCCCAGAAAGAAAACCCTTCACGAATGAACTGCTGACTCATTACAATACGTTTAACCAGTCTGCTCACTTCGTGCTGAAGATTCTGGACCGGTTCTTCTTTGCCCTGGGTGATCAGCTGGGCCATACCTGTGGGCTGCCCTGTTATTTCAAAAAGTGCTTTTAATGCAGGGATATTCCAGTCTTTGGGCTGTTCAAGATGTTTGAATCGCACAAGATCTTCCAATTTTGTCGCGGCAAGCTGGGGTAAGGATGTTGCATCAAATTTTTTACCGGGTATGGCAAGGACGATTTCTCCAGTATAGACAAGGGATGCAATAATCACAACCACCCATTCCGGTTCCAGTCTGGCGGCACCTGGATTCATGTATTCCAGACCATGATCGTCTTGAATGATTTCATTTCGATTAACGACTTGCCCATGGCCTTTTGCCTTGATGGAATCGAGTATAAACTTGGTGTATTTTGACCGGTAAGGATCGATTTTTTCTCCATCAAGCAGGTCCAAGGCATCCAGCACCCCGGTTGCCTGCTTGGTCTGTTTTTGCCCTGCAATACTTCTTAGCGCATCCTGTGCTGCCTGGGTCCGGTTCGCACCGGTAATCAGTATGGAAAAGAACGGATAGTCTGGAGCCTGATTTTCAAAATGAGGTGCCAGACAAATTCCGGATATGGTATTTACAAGATCTCGAAAGTTTATGGTTTCATTGGGAGATAATCCGGATAGATCTCGAATCGATTTACCTTGAACCCATTTGGTCATCAATTTTGTACGACCCTGATAGGTCAATTCAAATGAATCGGCCATGTGATTTTGCAACCATTGAACCAGTTTTTTAAGAAATCCGTTTGCCTTTGATTCATAGGTGGCTTTGGCATGGCCGGATGAGGTAGATGCCAAATCAAGCGCTGCTGCATAATTTTTTAACGATGTCTTGAATTCATCATCTGTATTTTTTAATTTGAAAAACAGTTCATCACTTTGTTTTTCGTCTTTAAAACCCGGGGGGTCGTTCGGTTGAATAAAATAAAGATAAAAATCTCTTTGGGGCACAACCGTTGATCGTTCATTTGGCGCACCAAAAAATAGATAGCCGGTCCGGGCGGCTTTATGATCCTGCCAGGTTAATTCATGCTGCCAGATTTTGTATCCGGTTACGTAGGTTGCATCCTGACATTCCATGACCCGTTTAAGCGCTTCATAATAGAAACGGTCCAGTTGTGAATCACCAAGCGTATCTGCCCGATTATCAATAAGAGCATCAAAATCATCAGTTTTTTTCAAATCCAGAAAATATTGTTGATTGTCTGCCTGAAACGAAATGAATTGACCACTGACAGTTTTGTGAATCTCACGTAAAACAGTTTCTACCTGGGTCTGCATATCTTTATCTGCTTCATCCCCACCCAGTTCGGCAACAAGCGGATCAAAAAGACATAATCGGTCCCTGAGTTCTTCAGCAGTCGCCCCCATGGGCGAATAGATATCCCCTGTTGTCAGCCGGTGAACAGAAAGCGCATGTATCAGACGAATTGCCATGGGTTTATATTGCTTATGCGTGATTGCATTCTCAATACGGGATTCCAACACATGACTGCATTCAATCACTGCCCGTATTTCCGGAATGGCCCTGAAAGATGCATTTTGATTAAGAGTTTTCCAATAATCATCAAATGCCAGAAGGCCCGGTTCCTCTTTGGGGACTTCCTTATCAAGGATATTTTTCATCCCGAGGGACAGTGTTTTTAAAACCTCTCTTTTTTCAACTACCGTGACCCTTTCAAATGTATCTATATAATCCGGGTGTACGGGAAAAAGGCGGACAAACTCATCCATTCTTTCATTCATATTCCCGTAGAATTTTGTAAAGGGCGCAAGATATTCTCTTATCAGGGATTGCTGTTCTGCCGTTTTTTTCAAAAGGCGTTCGGCCACAACAAACTTCACGTCATTGCGTGCGATTAAAATTTGTTCAAACCTGTCTTTTACCCTTCGGATACTGTCTGCAACAAAAGCAAACGCAGGGCTGTCAAAAATTGCTTCCTGCACTCCGGCCATAAACCTGAACCGAAGATCTTTACAGACTTCACCCACTTCCCTCAAGAAATTCAAATCCAGAATGATTTCATGGTCCTTTCGGGTTTTCAGAAAATCAAGGAGTTCATCCACCACAAGCAAAAGACCCTGATCAGGATATACTTGACCAAATTTTGTCATCATATCTTCAAAAGCGCCTTTATGGTTGGTAATTGAATTTACATCAGGAAAAACGTATTCAACATCAAGGCTATCCAGCTTCTCTTCGGGCTCAGCGACGATGATGTCACAAAGAGACATGGTGGACGCACCGATTTCAGTTCGAATAACTTTAAACCGTCCT
>VMSR01000130.1 GCA_013792075.1 Desulfobacula sp. | reverse complement strand
CCCTTCCGCCATTTGCCGTTAAATTCAAGTGTCGGCACCACCCAGTCATCCCCACCGTTGACCTCCACAATTTTCTGAATCACATGTTCCGGCTGTTCTTCTATTTCAATATAATCAAATTTGATCTGGTTCTTTTTCAGATATTCAACGGTCTGTGTGCAGTGGGGGCACCATTTGGCGCCATATACTTTCAACATAACATCCTCCTTAAAAAAATTGTTGTATGCGTGCATTATAAACACGTATTGCACCGGCATCAATGGGCCGTGTTGCAATTATGACGATTTTGCCCATACCGGTTAAAATTAATTTGTCATGAGTCGCCAGATGGTGTATCATGCACATTTTTAACCCCCCTGGAAAAATTCAGCGTTATGGAACATATCTCTTTTGTGACGAGTCTATTGATCGCCATGGGTGCCGTTATCATGGCATTCAATCTTAAAAAATTTCAAGAGATTATCCGGTTGGTGAAACACATCTCCCTGGAAGAATTCGACACGCTCAAACATTTTCTCATGGTCCACAGACTGCTCATCGCTTCCTTCCTGTTCGGGTATATCATTGTTTTGTATGCCGTGAATTCAACAAAATTTTCGCTCGGTAATTTGTTTGTGGGCGTCATCTTTCTATCGGGTGCGACGTTCGTCCTCCTGGGCATCATTCTGCAAAAAAAAATGATCCACTCCATTGGGCAATTGTATAAAACCAGTTTAACCATCAACGAGAAACTGATCCGGCAACAAGACCACATCACCAACATTTTAAACTCTTTGCCGTGCATCATTGTGGGGTTGAATTCTAAAGGCAACTGCACCATGTGGAATGAACTGGCAGAACGATTCACCGCTATCTCCTACCAGGCTGCAAAAGGAACCCATTTCTCAACCCTCATCCCCGGGCTGTCCTGTTTTGAAACACAGATTAACGACGCGATCAATGGATCAAACGCAAAGTTTGAAAGCAAGGTGACCCTGGAAAAAGAGGACGCCCAAAAAATCTTCACGGTTTCCATTAACCCCCTCAAAATGCGCAATAGCAATGGCGTTGTTATCAGACTGGACGACATTACAGAAAAAGTAATGTTGGAATATCAGATTATCCAATCGGAAAAAATGATGTCCATCGGCGGACTTGCCGCTGGCATGGCCCATGAGATCAATAATCCCCTGGCCGGTATCATGCAGAACGCACAATTGGTTCATCACCGGCTGACCCAGGAGATCCCGGCCAATGAAAAAGCGGCCATGGAATTGGGCACGACAATGGAGATTATCAAGGCCTTTATGGAAAAACGGGGTATCTTGAGCCAGCTTGAGATGATTCATGAGGCCGCCGGTCGTGCGGCAAAAATCATTGCAAACATGTTGGGCTTTGCCAAAAAAAGCAATTCCGTCAAGCAGGAACACAACCCCATTGAACTGATTGAAAAATCAATAGAACTTGCCAAAAACGATTTTAACCTGAACAAAAAATATGATTTTAAACAAATCCAATTGATTCAGGACTATAGCCCGGATACTCAAACCATTTTATGTGAAGAGAGCAAGATCCAGCAGGTTCTCTTGAATTTAATAAAGAATGCTTCCGAAGCCATGCAGATGGAACCTATCAGAAAAGATTTTCCCAAAATCATTTTCCGCACCCGCAAACACCATGATCGGGTGTGTATTGAGATACAAGACAACGGTCCCGGCATGGACCCGGAAACACAAAAACGGATATTTGAACCTTTTTTTACGACCAAGGGGGTCGGACAAGGAACCGGACTTGGGCTATCGGTTTCCTATTTTATCATTGTCGATGACCATGGGGGAGAATTGGCCGTGGAATCCATTCCCGGAAAAGGAACAACCTTTATCATCCGGCTGCCGGTATACTGAACCCAGAAAAGTGACCCATTCACTCATACCGGGAAACCAGGGTTTCAAGATACCGGGACTTTACCTGGGCGCTGGCCATAATCTGTCTGATCGGGGGCAGTTTTAAAATAACCCCCAGAACAGCCGACAGGGCCCGGTGGCTGAACAGCACCCGGTTGTCAAAAATCAAATGTGCAAGCTTTCCCCGTTCAATGGCCATGACAACGGTCCTGTGGGCGCTGTTCAACGGGGTGATCACCCGTCGGGCCAGGGGGACAAGCATCAGGCTGCCTTCCTGACATGCCCGGACGCACAGACCGCAGCCCAGACAGATCTCCCTGTTCAGGCGGGCTCTTTTTTGCTTTGGTTTCCGGGGATCATGGGCCGACACCAGGGTCATGGCCTCCACCGGGCAAATGGTCACACATTTGCCGCAGCCCGTGCAATCCGCCCGGTTTATTTCAGGAATAAAATTTGAAGTGTGAACCGGGTTGGAAACAGCGAACCTGCGGGCCGCAATCATGGCCTCGCAGCAGCATCCGCAGCAATTGCAGATAAAATTCACCCGCTCCCGGACGTTTTCCCCGAACTGGACCAGGTTGGAGTCATAGGCCTGTGCAAGAAGCTCCATCCCCTCCGCCGCATCCACCTTTCGTGCATGGCCGTATTTTATCAGGGACCGGGCCGAGGTGTTAAAGGTCATGCAGATATCCATGGGACTCTCGCAGGCCCTGCCCACATGGTACATTTTATGGCGACAGTAGCAGGTGCTGATCCCCATGTGGGAGGCTGATTTTATCACCTCCGAGGCCCGCTCGTAATCCAGCACATGGACGGCATTCTCATTGGTCAGCACGGGTTCATGGACAAAGGTCCGGCCCAGCTGGGTGTCGCCCAGGCAAAACAGGTCTTTTATAAAATCTTCTTCCACGTTTAGATATGCATAAAAAAGCTCACTTAAAACCTTTTGATCGATATCCCCGCGCACCCGCATCAAAGAGAACTCAAAAAAACCGGCCATGGGCGGGGGCAGCACATAGTGGGTAATGCCGTTTTGATCCATGTCCACAAGGATGGCCCGGGAAGACAACCGGTCCAGAACGCTCATGGCGTCAGCCAGGCTCATTTTCCAGATTTTAGCGGCCTTTTCCGCCGTAAAGGGCCGGATGGGAAGAAGGGAAACCAGACGGGCCTCTTTTTCCGAAAACAGCAGGGCCAGAATTTTGTCCAGCAATTTGGATGGCGGCGCGCCCTGGGGAAAACGGTTCAAGCGCTCGGTAAGATCTGCATAATCTGATTTAGCAACCTGATGTGCCATGTTTCAATGCTCCCCCGAAAAGGTTAATCGCAAGTTTGTTATCTTTCCTGGTGTCTCCAATTTTGCTTAAAAACCCGGAACACAATGGCCCCTCCGATTGCCATAAAGCCAATGGGTTTTGGCTTTGCTTTGTATGCACAGGGAACCAGAAGAATTAACCCGAACGCCAACATCAGAACCTGGGTCATCAGATTACCCAAACCTGTTGATATCATGTTTTATCCTCTCCTTTAAACTTAGAAAGGGTATTTCGCCAATTGTCATTTTCTCATACAGAAATTAGGAAACTTAATCAACCCGAAAAAAACAAAAAAAAATGGCCAAAATCAAAATCTGACCCATAGGTCAGTTCTTTCCAGACGTCTGGAAAGAATGTATCTAACTGTAAAAACATGAAATTCTTTATGCTATGAAATTTTTTACCCAAAAAAATAACAATGGGTTTCCCGATTGACAGAGCCCATTGATTATAATAGGAATGAAAAATATAATTTCTTTTGCGAGGTGTGCCATGACCCTTCCTGAAAGCAAAACCCAAACAACTCCCCAGGACGAGCAGATTGCCAACCAAGCCTTTGGAGCCATTTACAAAATTGTGTCAACCCATTATGGGAATGCCCTTCTTGAGGTGGGAAATTACCTGGTCAAAACCTTTTACGAAAACGATTATGACCGGGCCCGACAACAGAACCCAGCCCAAAAAGCCGCCTTTTCATCCCTGAATGCCCTGATTGTCGAGAAACGGAAACACACACCCGACGTTCCCTCAAAATCCTGGATTTACAATGCCGTGGCACTGGCCTGCGATGCCCATTTTCTGGCAGAATTTGCCCCCTATGACGCCATCTCCATCTCCCACAAGGCCCAGCTGCTCCCGGTCCGGGACATGGAACAGAAAAAAGCGTTCATCTCCCAAATTGCAACACAGCAGATGACGGTGAAACAGGCCAGAGCCCTGATATCCGGGGACGATCAGATCGAATTCACCGTCCATAACCTGCCACCGGCAAAAGAATTAATCTATTTCCCGCCCATGCTCCTTGCGTCCCTCAAGGCCGATGCCAAAAAAGAGATCGCCCGGCACAAGACCAAGGTGAAAAAATACCAGACGGCTCTGAATGACATTCAGCAGGCCCTGGACGATAACAGTCACCTCCCGCCGCCGGATTTCCAGAGAAGATAGCAGGGAAAATAAACGGCCCGCCGGCCCCGGGTTACTTCTCTCATCTGAAAGCAGATTCATATCACTTGCTCAGGCCATTTCAATACGGTCTCTCCCGCTGGCCTTTGCCGCGTAGAGCGCTTGATCCGCCCTATTAAACAAGGAAGCCGCTGTTTCATTGGGGATCATCTGGGATACGCCGACACTGATGGTCCATTGGAGTTCGAGATCCACGCGGGGCCGGAAGCGCAACGCCTTGAAGCTGTCCGATATTCGCATCCCCACCATCCTGCCGTCGTTGATATCTGTGCCTGGCATTATCACAACAAATTCT
>VMSR01000299.1 GCA_013792075.1 Desulfobacula sp. | reverse complement strand
GTCTTGTCGATGCCGTGTTTGTTCATCCCTTTTCAAGGGAAGGCTTTAAAAATTTTATTGAGGTCAATGATATTGCCTGCACCCTTTACGGGTATACCCGGGAGGAATTTTTGCAGATGAGTCCCCAGAGTCTGCTTTTGGATCCAAAGGGCAAGGGTATGGGAAGTGCCGTTGATCGGCAGATCCTCATGCAAATGGGGAAACGGACCTTTGAAACCCTTAACAAACGGAAGGACAATGAGATTTTTCCCGTGGAGATCACTTCTTCTGTTTTCGAGTTCCATGGGGAAAAAATGATTCTCTCCATGACCCGGGATATCACCGACCGAAGACAGAGCGAGAAAGAACGGGCCGATGCAGTGAAATTTGGCGCGGAGCAGGAAAAATACGCGCTGGTGGGCCAGATAGCCGGGAAAATGGCCCATGATTTTAATAATATCCTGGGCGGGATCATGGGCAATGCGGAACTTTCATTGATGGAGGCCAGGGAACCGGAAGTCCGGGAGAGTTTGGAAATTATCCTTAAGCAGACCCATAGGGGAAGAAACCTGACCAAAAATCTGGTGGCCTTTGCCAGGGACCAGGAGCCCAGGGAAGAATATTTTAATATCAATAAAGCCATAAATCTGGTGGTCAGTCTTTTGAAAACCGATCTGGGCCGGATCCGGGTGACCCGAAACTTCCAATCGGATATTCCCGAACTCCTTGCAGATCCGGGGATGATCGAACAGGCACTGGTAAACCTTATCCAGAATTCCATCCATGCCATGGGCCGGACCAAAACCCCCCTTTTGACCCTCCAAACCCGTGTCAAAGAAACCTGCCTGGAGATTGAAATCAGTGACAATGGCTGCGGTATTCCCGATTTATATCACAAAAAAGTTTATGATCCCTCCTTTACCTTAAAAGGCAGCAAAGACATCAGAGGCGACTATTTGCCGGATATCAAGGGGACCGGGTACGGCATGGCAAATGTGAAAAAATATCTTGAGAAACACCATGGGAGTATCCGGTTTAGCAGCCAGGAGGGAAAAGGCACCACCTTTGTCCTGACCCTTCCCCTGACAAAAAAAGACCTGACGTCCAGGGAAAAAGAGCGGATTGCCAGCAAGCCGGTGATCAAACAAAAAAGAATTCTCCTGGTGGAAGATGAAATCGCCATTTCCAGTGTCCAGGAGAAAATTTTAAGTCAGGAACCCTTTGGGCACAGGGTCACGGTTGCCGGAACCGGTCAGGATGCAGTGGAGATTTTTGACAGGGAAAAATTTGATCTGGTCAGCCTGGACTATATATTGCCCGGACCCCTTAACGGCCTGGATGTTTACAAGCATATCCGGCGCAGGGATAAAAAAATTCCCATTGTTTTTATTTCCGGGAATATCGGGTTTCTGGAGTCCATGGAAGATATCCGGGACTCTGATCCCCGCATGGATCATTTGTCAAAGCCCTGCGAGAATATTGTGTTTGCAGACACCATCAATTCCTGGCTGGGACTCAGGCTTTAAAAGGGGCTAGTCCAAATCCTTCAGGCAGGCCATACCGATACTGAGCAAAATGCCCGTCAGGGCCACGCCTCCCAGGAACCAGGCCCCGGCAGTCCAGGTGCCGGTGAAGGATACCAGCCAGGCAAGCATGGGCGGACCGATCACCTGTCCTGTTTGTCCTCCCTGGATCACAAGCCCCGTGGTGGTGGAAACCAGGTTTTTGGATGGGGCATAGATGGGGGCAGCGCCAATGACCGAAGCCGGGATCAGCCCCCCTGCCAGAGAAAAGAGGAGACACCCGGTATAATTGAGCATAAAATGGGCACCCGGCGCATAAATGGCCACAGCGCAGGTGCCCATGACAAAACTGGCTGTGCCAATCAAGAGCCAGCGCTTGAAGCCGTTTCTTAAAAGCCTGCCCCCGGCCAGATTCCCGAAAATATTTAAAAAGACCATGCCGGCGGTGAGCCATGAGGCCAGTGTCCTGGAAAATCCGTATTTTTCCAGGAGCAGGGTGGGTAAGAATCCCATGACCGCAAGCCACTGGAGGGCGTAGGTGGTAAAAATTGCACCCAGCAGCAAAGGGCCGGGGGAGGAGACGGTCTTGATAATATCTGCCCAGAGGCGGCTTGGTTTAAGGGGGTAGGTTTGGTTCATGAACAAAATTTTGGACGTGGCCTTTGCCAGGAGGATGGCGTAAAGGCTCAAAAGGACTCCGTTGATCTGCCAGATTCCCTGCCAGGTGGTCAGTTTGAGATACAAGGGCAGCAGCACCATCATCAGGGCCGCCCCGGCCGGAAGATAGCAGCTCCAGACCGACAGGGCGATTCCCACATCTTTTTTTTGGACCACCTGGAAAATAAGGGTGGGGGTGCTCACAATAACGGCCAGAAAGCCTGCCCCCTCCAGAAAACGGGTGGCCAGAAGCCATTCAAATGAGGGGGAAAAGGCGCCCAAAAATGATCCTGCGATTTGCAGGCCGATGCCAAAGAGCATGAGGCGGCGGTGGCCCAGGGCATCGGCAATGGCACCTGCGGCAGTGCCCAGCACAAGACCGATTAAATTAAAAGCAGAGAGCACCCATCCGGCATGGAACAGGCTGATACAAAGATCCGCCCGGATATCCTGGAGCACCGGCGGAACTTTGCCTACCTGGAAGGCAGACAGGATACCGGCACCCAAAAGTATACAGACAAGTCCCCAGGGGGTTTTTACGGGATCACCTAACAGATGCCACCATTGATGCCGATTACCTGGCCGGTGATATATGCGGCCTGACGAGAGCATAGAAAAAGAACGGTTGCAGCCACTTCTTCGGGTTTGCCCAGGCGGCCGGCCGGGATGGCCTGGGTAATTTTTTCCAGAGAAATTCCTTCTACCATTTCGGTTTCAATGAATCCCGGGGAAACAGCATTCACCGTTATGTTCCGCTTTGCAATCTCCTTGGCAAGGGCCATGGTGGCACCGATCAGGCCTGCTTTTGAAGCCGAGTAGTTGACCTGCCCTGCCTGGCCCACCTGGCCCGAGGCCGAAGCAATATTGATGATGCGGCCATATTGCCGGGAGAGCATGTTTTTCACGACAAGCCGGCTGACATTGAAAAAAGAGGAAAGGTTTGTATCCAGAACCCGCTGCCAGTTTTCTTCTTTCATCCGCACCATGAGGCGGTCCTCCCGGATGCCGGCATTGTTCACCAGGATTTCAATTGTCCCTTTTTCCGAAATGATTTTTTTCACAGCGTCTTCTGCAGCCTGCCTGTCGGTGACATCAAATTGAATCAGGGCGCCGTTTCCTCCCTGTTCTTTGATGTGGTCAAGGGTTTGTTGGGCAGCCTCTTTATTTGAATGGTAATTGAGATAGACAAATCTGCCGGACCCGGCCAGGTCTTTTGAGATGGCCCGGCCGATTCCCCTGCTGGCACCGGTTACCAGGGCGGTTTCAATGGTATCGGCTGATGTGGTGGTCATGGGAGCTCCTTATTATACCTGTTGCATTATTGTCTTAAACTGATAGAAGTTTTTATGGTTTATCCCGAACAGGGTGGTGACGGCAAGGGTTTTTTCTTTGGGGTTCTCGGATTGCCCGGAATCACATTTCCCGGGCCCGCGTGATGAGCAGCCGGGTGCAGTTTAAAATATTGTCTTTTGTGTACAGGGTAAACTCGTCCCGATAGCTTTGTTTAAATAGTTGTCGGATCAGATGTTCATCGGACACCAGGGTTTCTTTTATTCGTTTAATGGTGGAAAGGGTGATGTCCCGTGCCGCCTGGATGCCGGATGTGACAGCCGGTGCTTTTAAGGGCCCCTGGTGGGCCGGGCAGACCACCAAAGGGTCAAAGGATTGGATCAGGTCGATGGTGGCGATATAGGCTGGGGCACTGGTGAAAAACAGGGGCCAGAAACCCCGGCCCGGATAATGAAAGCCCAGGCTGTCCGCACAGAACAAAATTCTGTCTTTTGGGACAAAGCCCATAAGATTGCCGGGTGAGTGGCCTTCCACCTTTGTCAGGTCCAGAAGAATGCCGCCCCCCAGATCCAGACAGAGTTTTTTCTCTAATACCAGGGCATCCCGGATGTCCGGGATATTGTCAAGGGGGGGGCGGCCCGGAATAATCCCGACGCGTTCAAGACTTTTTGACATGAACCTGTCTTCTTTTACCAGCAAGGCCCCTGCCTTGGGGTGGGTGATAAACGCGTTGGCTCCGGCTGCCATAACGACCCGGGCCTGGGGAAACCTTTTCACAAGTCCCGGCAATCCCGTGATATGGTCTGAATGGGGGTGACTTGGGATCAGGTAGTCCGGAGAGACGCCCAATGCGTCCAATTGTGCGATGACACAATCAACACCACCGGAGATACCCGATTCAAACAGGGCCGACTTGGTTTGGCCTGTGACAAGGAAAAGATTAAAAAAATAGTTTCCCAGCATCTTCACATGGGGGCCAATCTGTATGGGAAATTTATCCCCGGGAATATAATGGCTTTCCATAAAGGTCCTTGATGTTTTTCGGGAACTTAGGTTAAACAGCCTGCTGAAAGGGCTCAATCCCTATTCTCTCAATCATTTTGCCCAGGCGTTCTCCTTTTTTGGCATTGTCCCGATAGTATTGAACAACCTTGTCCACGGCCACCATGATCTGGTCATCGTCCAGTCCTGTGACCAGCTCTTTGCCGATCCTGGGCAGCATGCCCACATTCCCGCCGATGGTCAGGGTCCAGCCCTCGGGAAATCCAATGAGACCGATATCCCGGACCCAGGATTCGGAACAGCTCAACTTGCATCCGGAAACCGCCATTTTAAATTTGCCGGGCAGTTCAAGGGCATGGTATTTTTCATCCAGTTTCATGCCGATCCCCAGGGCATCCTGTTTGCCCAGCTTGCAGAAGGTGGTGCCCGGGCAGGCCCGGATACTCCGGACACACATGCCCACGGCTGCCCCCTTTGCCAGTCCCAGATCCTCCCATGCCCCGTCAATATCTTCCTCTCTCAAGCCCACAATGGCCATGCGGGTAGCGCCGGTGAGCTTGATGGCTTTGGCATTGTATTTTTCCGACACATCTGCAATTTTCCGCAGCAGGTCCGGGGTGACAATCCCGCAGGGGATATGGGGGACAATGGCATAGGTTTCATTGTCATTCTGGGGGATGGCCCCTTTTTCTCCGAGTTTTAACATGGTCTCTCCTGGTTTTATAATTTTAGTAAACTTCCCATAATCTAAAAACCCGGGACCCGAATGTCAAGGGAGGAGGTGATTCTTATGGGGGGCAGTGTGTAGAAAAATCGGACAATTACGTTAAATTTGGGTATTTTATTTCCCAATATATGCAAAAAAGGTAAGAAATGGACAAAAAATTGCCGAATAATGTCCCTAAATCAGCCAATAATTGGCGGGAAAAAAGGGGGACACCTGGAGCAAATTTTAAAAATCGTCATAAAATTAAGGAGTTGTATATTCGGCGATTTAAAAAATAGGCGCTGGCATGTGAAATGCATATGAAAATACTTATTGAATATATCCATTGGAAAATGGTGTGTACCCATGACAATTAGTTTGCATTTAAAAAATATTTAGACCGGATAGGTAAAGGAGTTTTCCCATGAAAAAAATAGTAACACTGCTCATTCTCTCTGCGTTTTTAATCACTGCCCCGGCATCTGCCGATACCTTTTCCATCCTCGACAGCTGGGTTGACTGGCCGGGTTTCAAGAGCAATATTTCCTACGATGAACTGGGAACCCCGAAGATTGACCGCATGGAGGTCTCCCTCGATAATTCAGGCCTTTTGAAAAATATAGACATTGTTTTGCATGACAGCAATCAGTGGCAGAATTTTACCTCCCTGTTCATCAATTCCTATGCCTTGGGATCCCAAACTACCAGTGGGATGACTGGGATTTTCTGGTCCATGACGGCGGTTCCAGCAATGGGGGGAATACCATTGGAAGTATTCCCGGCAACGGTATCTGGCAGGTGGGCCAAGGGTATACCTATACCATGACCAATGGAACCAGCACCAACCATCGCCAGAATTCTCCCAATGGTATTGACAGCAATTTTCTGACGGCATGGAATGCCGGCAGCAATTGGAACAAGACAAGCCAATACGTTTATTCCTATAGTTTTGAGGGCCTTGGAATCGATCTGTCCAGCGGCGCCTTTCTCGCCCTTGCCCCCTATTGTGCCAATGATGTGATCGGCGGAGAAATGAATCCTGTACCGGAACCGGCCACCATGGCCCTTCTGGGCATAGGTCTTTTGGGATTGGCAGGGATTGCCAGGAGACGCGGGGGCAAATAAGGCTTTTTTTCAGAATACAAAACAAAAAGGCAATGCTCCCAAGGCATTGCCTTTTTGTTTATGGATCAGCCGGTATCATTTTTCAGATCCCAAATTTAATTTGCCTATCTCTGCCAGATTCTGTATGGTTCTTTTGCCCATCAAAGTTTGCTGAATTTCTTTGTTTCCCAGGTGGAGGTTCCATTGGTAAAAAAACAAACCTATGAAGAGTTGGAACACAGGATTAAAGCGTTAGAGAAAGCAGCAGAACAAAAGGCTGTACCCACCGACAATGAAAAATATCGTCTTCTGTTTGAAAAATCCAAAGATGCGATCATGATATTGGAAGAGGGGAGATTTGTCGACTGCAACCAGGCAGCAACAGATTTGTTGGGCTATAAAAAAAACAAACTTTTTAAACTGCATCCTTCAGAAATATCTCCGGACACCCAGCCGGACGGCCAAAATTCCTTTGAAAAAGCAAAAGAAATGATGGCCCTTGCCCTGAAAAACGGCAGTCATTTATTTGAATGGAATCACATTCGGGCAAATGGAGAGGTTTTTCCCGCAGAGGTTCTGTTAACGCGGATTTATTATCCGGGACGCAGCCCGATAATCCATGTTATTTTGCGGGACATCACCCACCGCAGGCGGGTGGAAGCTTTCCACCAAAAAGAGAAAGAAACGCTTTCGACAATTCTGGAAAGCACCCCCCACGGTATTGCCTTGATTGACGGTCATGGTAAATATCTCTATGTAAATCCCTATTTTACAAAAATCACCGGATATACGCTCAAGGAGATCTCCACCAAAGCGGAATGGTTTAAAAAGGTGTATCCGGATGAAACATATCGCAGGATGGTCTCTGAAACATGGGGCGCGGACAGCAAGGGTTCATCCATTGCAAAGGATCGTGAATTTAAGATCAGATGTAAAAATGGTCAAACAAAGTATATAGAATTCAGATCAACTTTTTCCAAGGAGTTGAAGATTTCCGTTTTAACCGATGTTACCGTAAGAAAAGCATCCGAAGCGGTGATCAGGGAAAAAGACAGATTGCAAGGGGTCCTTGAATTGTCCGGTGCGGTTTGCCATGAGATGAACCAGCCGTTAATGAGCATTCAGGGATATTTTGATCTTATCCGGATGGATATTTCCCAGGACAACCCCCTTTATTCAAAAATTGGTAAAATCCAGGCCCAACTGGACAGATTGTCAAATATCACCAAAAAGCTGATGGAAATTTCAAGATACGAAACAAAAGATTATCTCACAGAAAAGATTGTGGATTTGGCCAAAGCATCAACCGCTGAAAAATAGCATTCTTTAGACCCGTGCCGCTTTTTACTTGGCGAGCCTCCGGCAATGCATCAAACCCGGATATTAAAATGGCCAGACAACGGGAATCAGCACAGCGGCAAGAAAGATGACAATCAGGTTCAACGGCATACCCAGTTTGAAATAATCGGAAAATCGATATCCCCCCGGGCCATACACCAGCAGATTGGTCTGGTATCCGATGGGTGTGGCAAAACAGGCGCTGGCACCAAAACAGATCCCAATGATAAAGGGTTTGGGGTCAACCCCAAGGGAAACAGCCGTTGATACGGCAATGGGAAGCAGCAGCACGGCCGTGGCATTATTGCTTAAAATATGGGTGCAGATGCTGGAAAGAAGAATGATGCCGACCAGGACAGGGTGTGGGCCCGTGCCTTGAAAAAAAGACAGAAAAAAATCAGCATACACTTTTGTTGCCCCTGTTTTTTGCATGGCAACTCCCAGGGCAATGGTTCCGATGATCAGGAGCAGCACTTCCGATTGCAGAGATCTGTAGGCATCTTTCAGGCTTAAACAATGGGTGAGTGTCATTAAAAAGACACCGGTTATTGAACAGACCATGATATCTGCCACCCCAAAGGTGGCACCCAACACGACCATGGCGAAAATACCCACGGCAAGCCTGGCTTTTTCCCTGTCAATCAAGGTGTGATGGATGTCTTCAATAATAACAAAATCAGTGCTTCTGCGGATTTTTGAAAGTTTTTCCCGGGGGCAGCGGACCAGAATGATATCGCCGATTTTGAGTTTTACGCTTTGTATTTTTCGATAGGAATAGTGATGGCGGCGGCTTCGAATGGCAATAATCTGGATGTCTGAATCATCTTTCAGGTCCGTAGACAAAAGCGGTTCTCTTAAGAGTGTTGACAATGGCGGAACAATCAGTTCAACGATCAGGTCATCTTTTAACCCGCTGCCAAAGACCATGTCTTCCTCGCCATGGGCAAGCTCCAGAGTCTGTGTTTTCAAGACAGAAACCAGATCTTCTGCAGATCCTTTTACCAGAAGTATATCCTCCTGTTTGATCGATATCCTGGTTCGGGCCGGATCAAAAATATTTCCGTTCCGAAAGACCTCAATTACATCTAATCCAAAACTCTCCTGGGCAAAGGCGATAATATCCTCATTTCCGATCAACGAACTGTTCTCCGGGACAATCAGTTCTGCTATATATTTGTTTTGTTTTTCCTCGTCCAGTTCACAGACCGGAGCTGTCCGTCCGGGCAAAAGTTTCGGGGAGACAAAAAAAAGGAAAATCATGCCGATAACGGCAATGGGAACGCCGATTTTTCCCAGTTCAAACATGGAGAGGGGTTCATATCCGGCCAGGGCAGAAAGGTCACTGACAATAATGTTGGTGGATGTCCCGATCAGGGTGCAGGTTCCGGCCAGTATGGAAACATAGGACAAAGGAATTAAAAGCTTTGAAGGGGAAAAGTCGCATTCACAGCTCAGTCCCATGACAATGGGGATAAACAAGACAACAACAGGCGTGTTGTTGATAAATGCAGAGGCCAGGGCAACAGTTGTCAGAATCAGAATATAGGCATATGTTTTATTTGATTTTGAGAAGTGCAGCAAAAGCTCGGTCACAAATCCGACCGCCCCGGTTCGAATAAGCCCATGGCTTAAAAGAAACATGGCGCCAACGGTGATCACGGCCGGGTTTGCAAACCCGCCCACAGCCTCTTTGGGTGTCAGGATCCCGGTTAATGAAAGAACCACCATAATGCCCATGGCGGTTTTATCCACAGATATTTTTTCTGTTACCAGCAAGAATAAGGTGACAACAAGAATCAGAGAAACCCAAATAATTTGCAGATCAATTCCAAACATCGCTTAAATCCCGGAAAAAATTATCATTGTGTCCATGAAAAGCAGGTACCATTGTAACCCTTGTTTGTACTTTTTACAAAGCAGAAAATAATTAAGACCGAAGAAAGGCTTTGTCTGAAAAACAAAAAAGGTTTAACCAAAACTGATTAAACCCTTGTCGTTTAATTGGTACCGGAGGCGAGACTTGAACTCGCAAGGGCTTGCGCCCGGAGGATTTTGAGTCCTCTGCGTCTACCAATTCCACCACTCCGGCTTGAACGTCTTTTTTTAAAGGAAAATCCGGGTTTTGTCAATGAAATTTATTGGCCGGGATATTTCCTTCTTTTGTGAAAAGAGATCTGACCCTAAAAATGTTCGCTTGCTTGTTTTGGAACAAAAAGATAGACAATGACACGAGTATCAAAAGTGAAGGGGAACTAACAAAATGGGGACATTTCAAATTCTATTGCTGTTCTTAATACCCCTGGTG
>VMSR01000017.1 GCA_013792075.1 Desulfobacula sp. | reverse complement strand
TCGATCCACAAGGGTTTTGCACAGATCCGAACAAAAATGGCATTCGTCAACATAGCGGTCTGCAGGGGCCAGATGATATTCCCTGGCAAGGGCTGCCGGCCCCCCTTCAAGCAAAGGTCCGCAAACAGGATGGGTGAAGGGGTCATAGGCAGTTAATACCCCGGCCAGGGATGTTTCAAGATAATTGCCGATACTGATTCCCTGGCAGACATGAACATGGCCGAAGGGATCAATATGAACCCGCCCGGGATCTTTTAAATTTTCCATTTGGCATTCGGTAAGTTCCTGCCACGGCCTTGTGGGCAGATCCTTTACCAGGGTTTCCACGGCACGACCCCGGAGTTTGGGGCCTCCGGCATACACAGGTTCTCCCCTGGCAGGCCCTTCCTGACGGTTCACCCGGGGTTTTTCAACACAGATGGTCCTGACCGTCATCTCCAATTCACCGGCTGCCTGGGCCGCCATCTGTCCAGGGGTTTTGCCGGTACCCCGGTGGTGGAAATCATCATCCCCGGGCTCAAAAATTTTCAATCCAACTGCCTGCAGGGGCCTAAGCCATAGTTTTGCATCCTCAACACCCGTGGCCCAATAGCAGTTTGTTTCAACGGCTGTATCAAATCCTGCCTGTGTTACCTGGCGGATACCTTCATGGAGTAACCCGTAATACAGGAAGGGTTCGCCGCCTTCAAAACTGATGGAGCGAATACGCGGAATTTTTTTTGCCTCCCGGATGAGCCCGGTCAGTTGCCCAAGGGTAAAGACACCGGTCCGTTCAGGACCGCAGAACAGAAAACAATGGTCACAGGCATAGGGACAGGTATAGGTTAATATCAGATGCAGGCTTGTTATCATTCCATCCTCCCCGGGCCGGACGGCAGTTGCGCCGGCCCTTGATTGTGGATACTTGCCTTGCTATTTTACCCGGTCCATGGCCCGCTTAAACCCCTCAAAAGAACCAAGGATGGTTTTCTCCGGCACGGCATAGGACAGCCTGAAAAACCCGGGGCCACCAAAAGCGACTCCGGGAACCGCCAGAATATGCTGTTCCTTTAATATGTTTACAAACTCAATGTCATTTTCAATGGGACTCTTGGGAAAAAGATAAAAAGCACCTTCCGGTACATCAAATTCATATCCGGCCGCAGACAATCCCTGGCAGAACATGTCCCTGCGCTTTTGATAAATACCCACATCCACGGTAACGCCCTGAAGCTTTCCCACCACCTGCTGAAAAAGTGCGGGTGCATTCACGTACATCATGGTGTTGGTCACCCCTGCTGCACCTGCAATCATGGCGGCATCCTCGGCCTTGGGATGAATGGCAAGGTATCCGATCCGCTCGCCTGCAAGGGACAATTCCTTGGAATAGGAGGTGAGCATAATGGTGTGGGGATACACATCAAACACCGACGGCACCTCCACCCCATAGACGATCTTTCGATAGGGTTCATCGGAAATCAGATAAATCCGTTTGCCAAACCGTTGGCTGGCCACCTCAAGGAGCTTGCCCAGCCCCTCAAGTTCTTCCCGGGTATAGACAACTCCCGTGGGGTTGTTGGGAGAATTAATCAGCATGACCCGTGTATTTTCGGTAATGGCAGCTTGAATGGCAGCAAGATCCAGGTGGAAATCCGGACGGGAGGGTGCTGTTTTCAGATTGGCATTTGCCACAAAGGCATATTGGTTATAGCCGACAAAATAAGGGGCCGGCACCAGAATATCTTCCCCGGGGTTCAGCAATGCCCGCAGGGTGTCATTTAGAGCGCCTGCAGCCCCAACCGTCATTACCACCAGGTCCTGGGTCAGTCCCACATTAAATTCTTTGTTCAGATAATCGGCCACTGCCTGTCGGACGTGGGGATATCCCGGGTTGGACATATACCCGTGGGAGGTGTTCTTGTTGTTGATCAGTTCCAGCAGGGTCTGTTTGACAACCGGCGGCGGGGGGACATCGGGATTTCCAAGGGAAAAATCAAATACATTGTCCGCACCGTATTTTTCCTTAAGCCTGGCCCCTTCTTCAAACATCTTCCGGATCATGGATGCGGATTCCACCATTTTTACCATTTTATCTGCAATGGGCATAAACTTTTCCTCCGAAATCATGGGTTTAAAAAACAGTTTTTACCATACATTAATTTTTACCGGATGAAAACACCCCTTTCAAAAACCGGTTATTGCCGGCCTGAAGTTGTTCTTTCATCTCCACCACATAGGCAGGCCTTATTTCCTCTTTCCACCGGGGATACCCGCCCTGCCATACATATCGGATAAGATCACAAAACACTTTCCTGTCAAATACATAGGGCCCCATGTGAACCTTTCCATCCTTTGAAAATTCAATACACATAAGTTTTTCAACAGCAAATTTTTGTATTTCCTTGACCACGATTTCCCGGGTTAACCCTCCCTCGGGATTCTGCTTGAAATCCCTGGGATCTTTGGGAAAGGGAAAAAGCGTATATAGGTTTCCCAAAAACCCGGTAAACTCCTGACCGTGAATGGCCCCCATCAGGTTTCCCACATCCCGGGGATCTGAAATATGAAAAACCCGGCAATTCAGGCGGGTGTTAGCGTCATCCTCCTGTTGTGCCAAGACACGCATCCACCCGCAGAACTGGTCAGCAAAAAAGAAATAGCCTTCCATCAGCAGCATATCCGACGCAATATTAAAAAATCCAAAGGCAATGTTCCCGTGGCTGATGGATGGAAAGGACAAGGGCATTTGTTCCTCCTGTGGTGACGGGTTTGGGGTGAACCGGACAAAGTATACAAATATAGTTTGTCCGAAATCAATACCCCAACAACCAAAATCATAAGATTATTTTCATTTGTTGTTTCAAAAACCGGTCAAATTATGTATCCTCATTTGTGCGGGTTCATGCTTTTATTCTTTCTGACAAGAAATAACCCAGGGCAGAATGCTTTCTTGTTTTATCTTTATATAGTGCTCCGACTTTGGTTTTTTTGGGCATGATTTTTGCTATTCTCTGAAACCTTCCATAAAAAATTTGTAGACAACCGATACCATCACTGATACATTCATAATGCC
>VMSR01000031.1 GCA_013792075.1 Desulfobacula sp. | reverse complement strand
ATACGGATCATTATCAAAACCGATTTGGAGGCACTATCATGATAAGAAAGGCTATTTTTCCCCGCTGTTATCTCCAGGGAAAGGATATACTGAATAATCTTGGGGGGAAGTCTATAATTTATTCAAAAAGGGTTGTCAGAACAGAGCGTCAGGCGCTTATAAAATTTGCCGGGCAATCTTCTTTCGGGCAATCCCTATGCTTGTTTGCGATTTTGATATTGATTGATACCAATGTCTCTATTTTAACGGAACATATTTCTCAACTGACAAGCGGAAAAAAATATATGGGCCATGCCGAGACTCTTCAATGTGCATCCAAGAACATACTGACCCTTTCGGAACAGATGCAGTGCAAGAGGTCAGTGCCAATGTGGCAAACACCTCCACGGCCTCCATCCAGATTTCAAAGGATGTCAATGATGTCAGCCACTCTATTTCACAGATGTTTTCTAACAGCAGCAATATTGCCCAGAATTCAGAAAAACTATCGCTGCTTGCCCAGGAATTGTATTCCATGGTCGGCCGATTTAAAATAGAATAATCCGGTCATTGTAATATCAACCCCGGAGTTGTTAACCTTGGGGTTGATATTAAATAAAAATTTGATATGTGCAGATATCCTTTCTCTTATTTCAGCCGCATTTTTGAATTTATCCATGCGCCGTTGCTTTCCTGCAAAAGCGTCAGGCGACCTGCTCAAAGACTTTTTTTGGGGAACTACACACAGGACACATCTCAGGGGCGGCTCCCAGCTCAATGTAGCCGCACACCGGACAAAGGTAAAATTGACTCACATCCAGGTCAACACCATTTTTAACGGCTTCAAGGGCCTTGGCATATATCCGGGCATGGACCGCTTCTGCGGCAACGGCAAATTGAAACATGGTTTTGGCTTTATGGCCGTCTGCAATCGCCTTGTCCACCATGGGAGGATACATGTTGGTAAACTCCTGTGTTTCCCCGTCAATGGCTGACTGAAGGTTTTCCGCAGTGGAAGCGATCATGTCCAGGGCTTTCAGATGTCCTTCGGCATGTATCCGCTCGGCTTCGGCAGTGGTCAGAAACAGCTTGGCAATATTTTTAAACCCGTCCTTTTTTGCTTTTTTGGCAAAGGCTCTGTATTTCTGGTTGGCCTGGCTTTCTCCGGCAAAGGCGTGCTTCAGATTGTCGTTGGTGGTTGTCATGTTTATTTCCTCCTGATAATGGTTGATAGAAATTTCTCTATTTAAGCAGGATACCAGAATTATCCGCAATTCAAAAGTGTGTTTTTGATGGGAAAAATTATGGAAAATCACACCCAGGGTCAGAATGCCGGGTGACTATTTTAATTCTGACTGGAAGACTGGGCAGAATTTTTGCTGTAAACGCCTGCGGCAATGGTGGCCGTGATGATGACAAGTCCTCCGGCAAGGGTGCGGATCCTGGGGATTTCGTTTAGGAGGAAAAAAGCCAGGACGATTCCGTAGACCGGCTCAAGGCCAGCGATCACACTGGCGGTCTGGGCCCGTATCTTTGTCAGGGACTGTATGAAAAAGGTATGGGCCATGGCTGTGAAGACAACCCCCAGCAGGATCAGGTTGGGAAGGTCGGCAGGGGCAGGGGGGGGCAGGTCCAAAACCAGGACCGGCAAACAAAGGAAGAGGGCGGCAAACAGGTTTTGATAAAAGGCCAGGGCAATGGGGTCTTGGGTTTGTGCGTTTTTCCGGTTGACAAGGGCCAGAACGGCAAAGGTCAGGCCGGACAGGATGCCGTAAAACCCGCCCAAGGTGACATTGTTGGACAGATCCAGGTCCGGGATGACCAGGAGGATACCGCAAAACACGGCCAGGGCTGTTGCGATATCCCGTTTTTGCAAAGGTTCCTTAAAAAAAACAGGTTCCAGGAAGGTCACAAAAAGGGGAAAGCTGGAAAAGGTCACAAGCCCTACTGCCACAGAGGAGATCTGGATGGCCATAAAAAAGGTTACCCAATGGCAGGCTAGCAAAACCCCCTGGAGGATCAGAAAGAGAAAAGGGACCCTGTCAAAACCCCCAAGCCGTGTGCGGGAAACTATCTTTGCATATGCAAATAAGGTGATGGCTGCAAAAAACGTCCGGCCCAATACGATGATAAACGGGCTGCAGGACAAAAATTTCCCAAAGAGTCCTGCAAACCCGAAAAGAAAAACAGCTAGATGAATTTTGATCATCAGCTCAGATCAGCGCGTCAGCTGCCGATATTTAATCCGTGTGGGCTGGTCTGCCTTGATGCCAAGTCTTGCCTTCCTGTCCTTTTCATAGTCAGAATAGGATCCTTCGAAAAACAGGGTCTGGCTGTCGCCTTCAAAGGCCAGGATATGGGTGGCGATCCTGTCCAGAAACCAGCGGTCATGGCTGATGATTATGGCGCACCCGGCAAAGTTCTCAAGGGCCTCTTCAAGGGCCCGCATGGTGTTGATATCCAGGTCATTTGTGGGCTCATCCAGCAAAAGCAGGTTGGCTTCTTCCTGGAGCATGCAGGCCAGGTGAACCCGGTTTCTTTCCCCGCCGGAAATCTGCTTGACCAGTTTCTGCTGGTCTGATCCAGAAAAATTAAACTTTCCCACATAGGCCCGGGCATTCATCTCCCTGCCGCCGACCAGCATCTTGTCGCAGCCCTTGGAGATCACCTCATAGATTGTTTTTTCCGGATCCAGACTGTCCCGTTCCTGGTCCACATAGGCAATTTTGACGCTCTGGCCCAGCTCTATTTTTCCGGCGTCCGGTTTTTGTTTGCCCGTGATCATGTGGAACAAGGTGGTCTTGCCCGCCCCGTTGGGTCCCACCACGCCCACAATGGCGCCAGGCGGAATAACAAAATTCATATCATCCACCAGAAGCTTGTCCTCAAACGCCTTGGAAATATGGTCGGACACGATCACCTTGGCACCCAGTCTGGGTCCCGGGGGAATGAAAATCTCCATGGCCTTTTCCTGGTCGTTGGCATCCCGTTTGAGCAATTCGTCATAGGCGCTGATTCTGGCCTTTGATTTGGAGCGCCTGCCCTTGGGAGACATTCGTATCCATTCAAGTTCCCGCTGCAACGTCTGCTGGCGCTTGGATTCGGATTTCTGCTCGTTTGCCAGGCGCCGTTGTTTCTGCTCCAGCCAGGAAGAATAATTTCCCTTCCAGGGAATCCCCTCCCCCCGGTCCAGTTCCAGTATCCAGCCGGCCACATTGTCCAGGAAATACCGGTCATGGGTCACGGCAATGACGGTTCCTTCAAACCGGCTTAAATGCTCTTCCAGCCATCCGACGGATTCCGCATCCAGATGGTTGGTGGGTTCATCCAAAAGCAGGATATCGGGCTTGGCCAGCAGCAGGCGGCACAGGGCCACCCGTCTTTTTTCACCGCCGGAGATCACATTTACTTTTGTGTCGCCCGGCGGGCAGCGCAGGGCGTCCATGGCCATCTGAAGCTGAGCATCCAGGTCCCAGGCATTCAAATGGTCCAGTTTGTCCTGGACTTTCCCCTGGCGTTCAATAAGCTTTTCCATTTCATCATCTGTCATGGGGTCAGCAAAGGCCTCAGAAATGGTCTCATATTCCTTTAAAAGGTCCACGGTTTCCTGGACCCCTTCTTCCACAACCTCTTTGACTGTTTTGGCCGAGTCCACCAGGGGTTCCTGTTCCAGATACCCCACGGTAAATCCCTTGGACAGGATGGTCTCGCCTGTAAATTCGGTGTCAATGCCGGCCAGAATTTTTAAGAGCGAACTTTTGCCCGATCCGTTCAGGCCCAGGACCCCGATTTTGGCCCCATAAAAATAGGACAGGGAAATATCCTTTAAGACCTGGCGTTTGCCATGGAACTTGGCCACATTGATCATGGTATAGATGATTTTTTTCGTATCTTCTGACATGGTGTGCCTCCTTAGCCCAGGGCTGCAATACATTCAATTTCAACCAGGGCTCCCTTTGGAAGTCCGGCCACAGCAAAAGTAGACCTGGCGGGTTTGTGCCCCTTGAGAGCTGCCTCATAAACCTTGTTCATGCCTGCAAAACTATCCATGGTGGAAAGAAAAACAGTGGTTTTTATGATTTTGTCAAGGCTTGAGCCGGAGGCTTTAAGGACCACTGCGATATTTTTCATGACCTGTTCTGTCTGGGTTTCAATGGTGGTTCCCGTAATTTCCATGGTCACAGGATCCAGGGGTATCTGACCGGAACAAAAAGCCATGCCGTTGTGAACGACGGCATGGCTGTATGGGCCGACTGCGCCCGGTGCCTTTTGGGCTATTATGATTTCCATGCGTATCTCCTTACCTGGGTTTTGGGTATAATTTTAAATACAATATATTGCTGTTTTTTAAACCATAGTCACTCTGACTTGCTTTTTTAATTGTACAGGGTGACAACCGGTTCCTTTAATATCAATTCAATGGCCTGTTTGGCGGTTTGGGCAATCTGGGGAAAGGTGTCATCTAATTTTGCAATCTGCCGCAGGTTTTCCGCGGTTCTCAGGATCAGCCTTGCAAAATCACCCTCGGCAAAAACAGATCCCACCATCAAATCCTCCCAGGCCCGGTCATGGGCCCATCCGTAAAGCAGGGCGGCCGGCTGAATATAGAGGTTGGGGGCAGGGAATCCTTTTTTGAGCAATTTAATGGCAAAGGGTTTCAGGCCGTAGCGAAGGCCCAGAAACTTTTCTTTGAGCAGTTTGGGAAGGGCGGTCTGGTGCAAAGGATCATCCGTGAATTCTTTTTCATTGACAAAGGTACCGATGATGGCTGCCAGAAGTGCCGGATCGTTAAGGGGCAATAGTTTCTGGCGGATGCTCTCGGCCACGAGCAAGGGGGAATCTATTCTCAGCTTTGATGCCCATAACCCGTCTTCGGTGAGTTCACCCTTCTGTGTCACAAAGTTCTCCTGGTTTAAAAAGGCCATGTGGTCCTGGAAATCCAGCCACAAATGTTCCATGTCATTGCCGAACCGTTTTCTGGCAAGTTTGCTGCCTTTTTGACCGGCTCCGATGAGATAGGAGGCAAAGGATTTGTCCAGAAGGGTTTGGATCTGGTCGGGCGTGTGGGAGAGCAACAGGTTCAATACCATGGAAAAATCGATCTTGATCTGACTGTCCACATCCAGGGGCGGTGCATTGACAAGCCTTGCCACATATTTTAGATTCATGAACTTGCCCGGCAGCATCAGGCCGAATCCGATATTGTCCATGCCCCTTCTGCCGGCCCGTCCGGCCATCTGCTGGAACTCACTGGGGGTAAGGGACATGAAATCTGACCCGTTGAACCGGTCTGAATTTAACACCACCACAGACCGGGCCGGAAAATTTACCCCGGCTGCCACCGTTGATGTGGCAAACATTGCATTTAAGAGCCCCGCGGCCATGAGGGTCTCCACCACCACCTTCCAGGCCGGCAAATGGCCGCTGTGGTGGCCTGCCGTTCCAGTCTGTTCCAGATATTTACGCTGGGGGTGGTTTTGCAAATGGGGGTTGTCCTTGGTCAGTTCGTCCAGCCGTTCTATCAGGGCCTGTTTTTTTTCAGGGGTTTTGTCCAGGAGGTCTCCATTGCACAGCCGGACGGCCTGGTCGCATTCAGCCCTTGATTTAAGGAAAAAAATGGCCGGCAGCAGATCAAAATGATCCATGACCTTTAAGATCTCGCTGAATTGCGGAAGTTTGCCGGCCGGCGCCATCACAGGGTGCTGCTTGTCATTGACAAAACTTTCCACCGTGTGGTGAAGCTCTGATTTGTCATTCGGGTTGTCCGGTGTTTTGAGCAAGGGGAAAAGGGTGCCTGAAGGGTGGAAAAAAATCGGGTGCAAGGGCACGGGCCGGTAATGGTTTTCCACCACCCTGCAGGCCTTGCCCCGGATGGAAGACAGCCATCCTGCAATCTGATCCGGGTTGCCGATGGTGGCGGACAAGAGCAAAAGGGGGATGCGGACCGGCAGGTAAATCATGATTTCTTCCCAGACAACCCCGCGTTCCTCATCTCCCAGGAAATGGGCCTCGTCCAGGATAATCAGATCACAGTCTAAATTTTTTCCGGTGTACATGGAATCATAGAGCTGGTTTCTTAAAATTTCCGTGGTGCCGATGACAATGGCGGCATCAGCGTTCTCTTTGATGTCTCCGGTGAGAATGCCCACATTTTCCTTGCCAAAGAGTTTTGAAAACTGGGCATGGATGGAGTTGGTCAAGGCCTTTAGGGGTGTGGCATACCAGGTTTTTCCATTGGTTTCCATGACCTTTTTGGCAACCTGTTCCGCGATCCAGGTCTTACCGGCTCCCGTTGGGGCCGTGACCAGGCAGTCTGCTGTTTTAATGGCCTCAATGGCTTCCAGTTGGAAGGGGTCTGGTTGAAAGGGTGTTTGCTCGGGCACACCGATCTCCTGGAAGATGCGTTGGAGGCTCTTGTCGGCGCCCGGTACCATGGGCGGTAATTTCTTTTCTGGTTTTTTTGGGGTCCTGGACCGATAAAATCGTTTTTTCATGGCATAGATTAACGTATATTGGGGAAATTAGCAATATCCCTTGCCTTGTTTCCCGGGAAATTAAGGCGCAAGGGCAGATAGGCCCTGGTAGTATTCCATGACTTTTTTCGGGGAATCCATTCCAAACATATTTTTATCCAGGCCGGGCAGGTCCACAAAATAGAAGCCTGCAATATCATCCCGGGCATCAATGGTGTCAAAGGTGCTGACCCCACAGACAAATGCCATGTCCGTCACGGGGTAGACCACGGATTTATAGGGGTAGGTATTGGGAAAGGAACACAGGTATTCAAGGCGGATGATATCCAGGTTCAACTCCTCTTTTATTTCCCGTATCAGGCTTTGTTCGATGCTCTCTCCCGGCTCGGCAAACCCGCCGGGAAGGTCGAAGGTTCCCTTGAAAGGGTCCTTTTTTCTTCGGGTGACCAGCAGTTGGTTTTTTTCATTTACAATCACGGCAATGCAGGCAGCCGCGCAGTTCAGGTAGAAAACAAACTGACAGGCGCTGCAGGCAAATGAGTTTTCCGACCTGGGACCCAGGGCGGGCTTGCCGCATTTGGGACAATGGAAAAAGGTTTGTTGGTTGATATTGTTCATTTTTTTCTCCTGTTCAGTTGTATAGCGGTCAGCAGGTCAGGTGGAAACAGGCGTAGATCAGTCGTGTCTGCATTCGGTATTGGTTGAAATAGTGCATTGCCTTGTCCGTGGGGAAAGCTGTTATTTCAATGCCCATGGATGTCAGCTTTTCCGTGAGCAACGGATCTATTGCCATGCGCCCATGGGCACCGGTGCCCACAAGAACCAGGTCTGGTTTTTCAAGAACCAGGGAATCAAGGTCATCAAATGACAACAGGTGCCCTTGTTTTCGAACCCAGTCCGCCTTGATCTTCCCATTGGGAAATAGGATCAGATCCGAGGTGAACGCCTGTGTGCCGATCATGATTTTCCCAAAGGCATAGGATGAAATTTCAGGCAGGACCATTCTCTCTCCTTTGTTCCCTTTGACAATAAAGGGGGTGGATACCGGGTAAAACCATAAACAATTTCTCGGATTTTATCAATAGCCGGAAATCTGTCCCAGTGCAAAGCAACCCTTCTTGCACCCACGTCTGTGGCTGCCCTCAATGCCGCCTCAATTTTCATGAAGTGAAGGCAAGTTTTTTTTCCAAAGACCTTACCCGGTACCTGACCACCTCGGTTCATCATAAGCTTCCGCCTCAAAAGCCCTTCCTATAATTCGTGCATGCTTTATAAACTAATCAATATAGAGTTTCCTGTTGTATTTTTTTTATCAGGAATGTTAATGTCCAATTAAGTTTATTTTTCGTGCACATTCCAATCTGTTTGAAATGGTTGGACAATAATCAAATTTTTATATTTTTTTGGTATGGGGGGGCAAATGAACTAAGGAAATTGAACTTTAGCCGGGATTATCCGGGAGAATGCGGGATTTGGTGGGAACTTGACCGAACAAGGCTATCTCCAGGAGCCTTTATCAATGCGACTTTTACCGTACTTTATCCAGACTTTATTCGTACTTTTATGATACTTTTACCCCTGGTCAATCTCTGTTTGTTGGGGCAAAAAGGGCCATTCTTTTAAAATAAGGAAAGTGGCATTTTGGGGTTTTTTGGGAGACCCAAAGTCAAATAAACTAAGGTTTTTGTTTTTTTTAAAAGTTTTATTCTTCTCTAATTTCTTGATACATCCTATTCATATTTTGGTTCTGTAAATCGCTGAGAGCCTATATTTTATAACGCTTTCAACAAATGCAGAATTTTTTATTATCATCTTGTGAATTAATTCTTTAATCAAAATTTTAGGCATTTAAAAATTTTCTAAAAAAAATATTTTTTTTGGGCTCAATTTGCAAATTTTACCTAAAATATTATGAATATAGACAGAATTCAACATCAAATTTTTCAATAATTCTTGACGATCAAATTATAAATCATCTGTTATTCCATAACCGAATTATAAAAAGTTAAAACTACTGGGAATAGTCCGGGGTATTTTTGGGTTTCTGAAAGGCCAAGACTATAGCCAGAAGTGCTCACTTATGTCTTGATTGAATAATTAAGAAGAATTCCCTATTGATTGTTTATGAATTAAACGATAGAGAATTTAGTAATCGTTAATTGAGATTCGATACTCAGATTTCATTAATCGAATTTTGTTTTTTAAACTTTCATTCTTCTAAAATCGAATCACATACCCGGCAAACCTTAACTAAGGAGTGCGCAGTATGACAAATATAACAAAAAACATTTTTCTAAACACCCTTGCATGCCCTTCATTAGGCTGGCTTTTGAGAACAAATACGGTTTCACGCCAAGATGATTATGCAACTCGATTCAGGCTTGAACAAGGTATCAAAATTGGTGAGATG
The DNA here is from genome assembly GCA_013792075.1 of Desulfobacula sp. Lineage (GTDB taxonomy): Bacteria > Desulfobacterota > Desulfobacteria > Desulfobacterales > Desulfobacteraceae > NBML01. Next base: position 3,447 of record VMSR01000031.1, on the reverse strand, counting down.
GCGAGGGATCTATATGGTAGCGGGCTGCTAATAAAAGAGTTAAAAATTTCAGATGCCGTAAATCATACAAAAAAAGCGATTCAAAGAAAGGAAAGAGCTTTATTTGAGGCGGCTTTTCAATATGAAAATTTCATCTCAAGGGTAGATATTCTAATCAATAATTCACAAAAGCTGCAAATGTATGAAGTGAAATCTAGCCTGAATGATAAGCCTGAATATATTGATGATATGGCATACACGGTATTAATCGCCAAACTAAGTGGGTATAACATTGAAAAAATTTCATTGCTGCTTTTATCAAGAGATTATCGGTTAGGACAACCAGTTTTGACTATGTTTAATGAGATAGAACACACTGATGCTGTTCTCAGTAAGGTGTCAGAATTTGAATCTTGCTTAGAGTTTGTTCAACAATGTTGCTTTGCTGATAAAAAACCAGATGTAACACTTAAATTTGAATGTAAAAAATGCAATGAATTTGAGGATTGCTTTGGAGATAGCATTTCACATCATATCTTTGATTTGCCTCGATTATCAAAACCAAAGTTTGATCAGTTGAAGGATATGAATATCTTGAGCATATCTGACATTCCAACCGCTTTCCCATTGACGGCAAATCATGAGATTATCAGGAATAGTGTTCAATCTAATAAGAATCATATTAATAAAGATTTACCCTTTCTTATGGAAGAGGTTATTTGGCCCGCTTACTATCTTGACTTTGAAACCGTTATGACAGCGATTCCGCTTTATCCAGACATCGCACCGCACAGCCAACTTCTTACACAGTATTCGATTCACAAATGTGATTCATTTGATGAGGTTATTGAGCACTATGAATTTCTGGCAGAACCATCAAAAGATTCCAGAAGAGAGCTTGCTAAAAAATTAATCAGCGATTTGGGGGATTACGGTAGTATAATTGTGTATTCCCATTTTGAGAAAACGCAATTATCCGGGTTAATGAATATTTTTCCTGAATATAAAACTCAACTTCAAGAAATAATTGACCGGCTCGTTGATTTGGAAGCAATTATTCGGAAAGGATTTTATCATCCGGATTTTCACGGCAGTACCTCTATCAAGAAGACATTGCCTGCTCTTGTTCCTGAGATGTCTTATGATGGTATGGCAATATCAAATGGTAATAATGCAATGGCCGCTTTTGCAATGATGGCACAAAAACAAGTTGATACAAACGAAATGCAAGCAATTAAAGAAAATTTATTGAAATATTGCAAGCAAGACACCTATGCCATGGTAAAACTTCATTGTAAATTATTTGAATTTTTGGAATGATTCTTTTTGTTTCATGGGTTTAGGCATTTAAAATGATATGCGACTTGGCTAAAATACGGTTGGTAGCATAATCACATAAAAACAGACAAGCAATAAATACTAATAGGATATGATTATGGATAATTTATTAGAAATCTTAGCAACACCTAAACAGGTCGGGTTATTAATAGGTGCGGGAGTATCAAAAGCTTGTGGATTGCCAAATGTTGAAGATTTAACAAATGAAATTCGTAAGGTCTTAATAAATAAAAACTTTATGCAATTATTAGATGAGAACGATAATGTAGAAACTATTCTCAATAAGATACAACAGCTAAGCTCATTAATAACCGGTGATAAAAAAGTTAATGGCTTAACGCTTGAAGATATTAATAGCATTGAAAAAGTTATTAAAAAGACAATTTATGACAAACTTTCACCAACTGTTAATTTTGATAACCTGTGCAATTTGGTAATTTGGCTCAACTTTATTAATCAAGAACATGAAAAAGAAATTTTTTCTTTAAATTATGATTTACTGTTAGAAATGGCACTCGAGAAAAAGGACCTTCCATATTTCTCAGGTTTTATTGGAAATGTTAAACCGTTTTTTGTGCCTGATTCAGTAGATGATTTTAATGGGTTATATGTTAAAAGAAGTTGGACGAAACTATGGAAATTACATGGTTCTTTGAATTTTAAAAAATCAAAAGATAAGAAAATATTTATTGAAAATTATACCACTGAAGAATATGAAGATTTATTGATATACCCATCAATGGATAAATATGTATCTTCAAGGAAGGCACCATTTATCTCTTATTTAGACCGTTTTAGAAAATACTTATTAAAAAATGAAAAAGTCATACTTATATTGGGTTATTCATTTGGTGACGAGCATATTAACGATCTTATCATAAATGGATTAAACAATAATCCTCGCCTTTCAATCTTTGCTTTCACCTTCGGATATAAAACTTTTAAGAAGTGTATTGATATTATAGGACTATATCCCAATGTTTCAATATATACGGACAAGAAAAAATATATAAATAAGGAAGAAAGCGAATTTGCGTATGATAAAAATATTGGCGATTTCAATAATTTTATCCACGTTTTGAATTCTTTGGTTAGCCCAACCGAAATAAATAACACCAAAGAGAATGAATGATGAAAGAAACTAAAAGTGGTAAAATTGGTAATATCATAGAAGTAAATTCTGAACGAGTAATTATTGAAGTAAGCAAGGAGCTCACCAATTACAATATCATTCATGAAGGTTATTTATATAGGATTGGGCAAGTTGGTAGTTTTATCAAAATAATTAATGGATTAACACGTTTATATGGGGTTGTTGAATCATTTTCAACTTTTTTGCAAACAGGTGATGTCACAATAGATAAAAAAGTTATAAATATCTCTTTGTTAGGCTATAGAAATATCGCTGGTGAATTTGAGCGTGGATCAAAGATAACTCCAAGTATTGATGATTCAGCTTATGTTATTGATAAAGAAGATATAAGTATTATTTTCAAAACTGATGTTAAATATCCTGTAAAGATTGGATATAACTATTTTTCCACTAAACTGCCTGTTTATATAAATTTAAATGAATTCATTCTAAAACATTCTTTTATTGTCGGGAGCACTGGTAGTGGAAAATCAAATACCGTCACATATTTACTTAGTAATATTATCAAAGACTACCCCAGTTCTAGGGCTTTAATAATAGATATTCATGGGGAATACATGAATTACCTAAGTGACAATGCAAAAGAATTCTCAGTTTATAGCAAAACTAATAATTTGATTATCCCATACTGGATGCTCGATTTTGAGACACTCTGTAAGTTGTTTGGATTTTCTTTGGGAAATATTATGTCATCTTCAACTGATATTTTTCGGGATAGAATAATTCAAATGAAAAAGAAACATGTTAAAGCGTGCTATTTAAAAGATAAAATAAACATGAATGATATTGATATAAACTCTCCCATACCTTTTAGTATCAAAGAAATTTGGTTAGAATTTTATAGTAGAGGCTATGGGACATTTAATGAAGCTAGCCGGACACCTCCAAATTATGCGTATAAAAAAAAAGATGGCGTTGAAATTAAAGGAAATGCTGAAACTTTGGAAAAGCCGCAATTTGAAGAGTATAGTATGGGT
>VMSR01000011.1 GCA_013792075.1 Desulfobacula sp. | reverse complement strand
CATAAATTCTAAATTTCTTTATTATAAGCTATTTAAAATACAAACTAAATTTTAGGAGATTAGAATACTTTGAGCAAAATTGCTATACTTCCAGGGGATGGAATCGGACCCGAGGTTATGGAACAAGCGGTTAAAATTCTTGATACGACCGCTAATATTTACGGATTTTCCCTTGAATACGAATTTGCCGACGTTGGCGGCGCTGCCATTGACACCCATGGTAAGGCACTTCCGGAGTCGACCCTTTCCCTTTGCGAAAAAAGTGAAGCCATTTTATTTGGTTCCGTGGGAGGTCCCAAGTGGGAAAGCTTGCCCCCTGCGGAACAGCCAGAGAGAGGTGCCTTATTGCCCCTGAGAAAACATTTTGGTCTCTATTGCAACCTGAGGCCTGCCAAAGTATTCCCCTCCCTGGCATCAGCATCGCCTTTAAAACCCGAAATTGTTAAAACCGGGTTCGACATTCTCTGTGTCCGGGAACTGACCGGCGGCATCTATTTTGGTGAGCCCAAGGGAAGAAAAGGGACAGGAAAAGATGAAATGGCTTTTGATACAATGGTCTACTCCAGATTTGAAATAGAACGAATTGCCAGAATGGCCTTTGAAGCAGCCAGAAAACGCAGGTGCCTTGTAACCTCAGTTGACAAGGCCAATGTTCTTTTTTCCATGGTACTCTGGCGCGAAACAGTGACACAGATAGCAAAAGAATATCCGGACATTACCCTGAACCACATCTATGTTGATAATGCCGCCATGCAGCTGCTCCGCAATCCACATCAATTTGACGTATTGCTCTGCGGCAATATGTTCGGAGACATCATTTCAGACGAATGCGCAATGATTACCGGCTCAATGGGTCTTCTCGCATCCGCCAGCCTCAACCAGGACAAATTTGGTTTATATGAACCTGCCGGTGGCTCTGCACCGGATATAGCCGGCAAGGGCATTGCCAATCCAATTGCCCAGATATTGTCCGGGGCCATGATGCTTCGGCATACCTTTGGACATATTCAGGCTGCGGATGCAATTGAGTCCGCGGTTTCAAGGGTTTTGGAAAAACAGATTTTTACTGCAGACCTGACGAGCGAGAAGGGTAAAGCCGTAAATACCATTACCATGGGGAATGCAATTCTAAAAGAATTGCTTGCCATGGGTTCGTGATTTTCCTGCACACTTTTTAGGTGGAGAGTATTTTTAAAAAAAAGGTCGTTTTCCTAAAAGTGGAAACGACCTTTTTCATTGAAAACAAAAAACACCCTGAAAATAAAAAAAGAGGGATATTTAGGTGTTCTCTAAATATCCCTCTTCATATTGTGGCGGGAGTGACGAGACTCGAACTCGCGGCCTCTTGCGTGACAGGCAAGCGTTCTAACCAACTGAACTACACCCCCGTATTACACAACTTTTGGTGGGCGATGCAGGGTTCGAACCTGCGACTTCAACCTTGTAAGGGTTGCACTCTACCAGCTGAGTTAATCGCCCAAAAGCAGAGAGGTTATAACAATAAACAAAAATAGTGTCAAGCTCTAAATACGGAAAAAAATTCTTTTTATCCCTGTATTAAACATGCTGATCAAATCTTGATGCAGAACCTTGCAAGCCACGAAGATTAATGGTATATTCCATACGATTAATATGATAACATGTGTGTAATTATCCGATAAAATCTAAAGCAGGGCGTTTTTCTTTTTTTCTTCTGGGATTTTCAGTCGCAAGGAGAAATAGTGAATCCTTAACCCATCTTTTTTATCGTTAAAGCAATATCTGCTAGTTTTGAATTAAGGAGTTTGACTATGGAACCAGTGCAAGGATACCTGGAAATAATGGACAAAGGGTTTGGTTTTTTAAGAACCATCGAAGAAAATTTTCAGCCCCAGCCGGAAAATCCCTACGTCCCCAATAGCCTTATTAGGAAATTGAACCTCAGAGAAGGATGCTTTATTCAAGGCTTTGGCGAGAAAAAAGGCCCCAGGAATCTTAACCTTGCCTTGATCCGCATAGAGACAATCAACCATCTTCCCTTTGATGACTTTATTAACATCCCCATGCTCCAGGATCAGACCAGTATCAATCCCTTTGAAAAATATACCATGGCCCAGAATGAAGAAGATATCACAGGTCTGGCCCTGGATCTGATTACCCCCCTTGGCATGGGACAAAGGGGGTTGATTATTTCCCCTCCCAAATCAGGGAAAACAACCATTTTACGGCACATGGCCAATTCCGTGGTCACCAACCATCCGGATTCAAAGGTCTTTGTACTGCTGGTGGACGAACGCCCCGAAGAAGTGACCGATTTCCAGCGGGGTCTGACAGAAGCCCATGTTCTCTATTCATCTGCCGACCAGCAGATTGGACAGCACATGCGAATGACGCGGCTTGCCATGCACACGGCCATCAGATGTGCTGAAATAGGGCAGGATGCCGTCGTATTCATAGACTCTCTCACCCGTATGACCCGGGCGTTTAACGCTGACACAGACAGCCATGGCAAGACCCTGAGCGGCGGTCTTGGTGCCAATGCCATGGAATTTCCCAGAAAGATATTCGGGGCAGCCAGAAAACTGGAAAACGGCGGCTCCCTTACCATCGTGGCCACCATTTTGGTTGACACCGGCAGTCGTATGGATGACATCATCTTCCAGGAGTTCAAAGGGACCGGCAACATGGACCTTTTCCTTTCCCGGGAATGTGCCGAACAAAGAATATGGCCTGCCATTAACATCAACAAATCCGGCACACGGAAAGAGGATCTTCTCATGGATCCGGAGACCCACGAGCTAATGGTAAATATCCGCAGAAGCATTAGTACAAAGGACGAGGTTTCTGCCATGTCCGAATTCATCACCATGCTGGAGAAATGATATCCCCCTGTTGACGGATACCGCTTAAATCCCAGCGACCACTGCCATAAAATGGCAAGGGCCTCCTGATCTGTTCAGATCAGGAGGCCCTTGCCGTTTAATATTCTTCCAGAATCCTATACCAGTGCATACTCCAGTACCTGACTCATATCGTCCACAAAAACGATTTCCAATTGCTTTTGAATCGATTTGGGGATTTCCTGAACATCTTTTTTGTTTTCCATTGAAACAATAACGCGTTTAATGCCATTGGCATGGGCAGCCAATAATTTTTCCTTAAGGCCGCCAATGGGCAATACCCTTCCCCGCAGGGTAATTTCACCGGTCATGGCCACGGTCCGGCTGACTGATTTTCCCGTAAGAATGGAAACAACTGCCGTGCACATGGCAATACCAGCCGAAGGTCCATCCTTGGGGATGGCCCCTTCCGGAACATGAATATGAATATCCGTGTCTTTATAAAAATTTTCCCGGATCTTAAGGGCTTTACTCCGGGAGCGCACATAGCTGACGGCTGCCTGGGAGGACTCTTTCATCACTTCGCCCAGCTTTCCGGTCACCATTACCCTTCCCTTGCCCGGCATGGTCACCGCTTCTATGGTGAGCAATTGCCCGCCGGCCTGGGTCCAGGCCAGACCTGTAACAATACCGGCTTTATCTTCTTTCTCAAGGGTGCTGTTCCGGAACCGGGGTTGTCCCAGATATTTTAGCACCGTGGTGGTCGTAATCTGACGACGCTTTCTGGTATCGGTCTTAACGATCTGGGTGGCAATTTTTCTTAATACAGATGAAATCTCCCGCTCCAGATTCCTCACCCCGGCCTCCCGGGTATATAGTTTGATAATGGCACGAATTGCGCGTTTTGAGAACAATACATCTGAATCATCCAGGCCATTTTCCCTTAATTGCTTGGGCACCAGGAAACCGGTTGCTATCTGTTCTTTTTCATATTCCGTATAACCGGGAATCTGAATGATTTCCATCCGATCCCTCAAAGGGGCAGGTATATCATACAAGGTATTGGCAGTGGTGATAAAAAGGATTTCAGACAAATCATAGTCCACTTCCAGATAATGATCATTGAAATTTTTGTTCTGTTCCGGATCCAGAGCTTCCAAAAGCGCGGAAGAAGGGTCCCCCCTGAAATCAGATGTCATCTTGTCTATCTCATCCAGACAAAAAACCGGGTTGTTGTACCCTGTTTTTTTCAAGGTCTGAATGATTTTACCGGGCATGGCCCCAACATAGGTGCGTCGGTGCCCGCGGATTTCAGCTTCATCTCTCACCCCGCCAAGGGAAATACGTGCAAAAGCGCGGCCAGTGGCGGATGCAACAGAACGGGCCAAAGATGTCTTGCCCACACCGGGAGGTCCCACCAGACACAATATAGGTCCCTTGATTTTCTTAACCAGGATCTGAACTGCCAGATACTCCACTATCCTTTCCTTGGGTTTTTCAAGACCAAAATGATCCCGGTCTAAAATGGCCTCTGCAGTTTTCAGGTCAATTTTTGCGCGGTTTTTCCTGAACCAGGGAAGGGAAATGAGCCAGTCAATATAGTTTCGAACTACCGTGGCTTCGGAGGACATGGGAGACATCATTTTGAGTTTATCCAACTCCCTTCGGACAACCCCTGCGGCCTCCTTGGACATTCTTTTTTGCTTGATCCGTTTTTCAAGATCGGCAAATTCAGAAGATTCCCCGTCTTCCCCCATCTCTTTCTTTATGGCACGCATCTGCTCATTGAGATAATGCTTTTTCTGCAGCTTCTCCATCTGCTCTTTCACCCGGCCCTTTATCTTCTGGGACATGGAAAAGACTTCGGTTTCTTTTTGAATCAGCTTGAGCAGAAGAAAAAACCGTTTTTCAATATCCCAGCACTCGAGCAGTTCCTGCTTGTCCGCCACCTTGAAGGGGAGCTGGGAAGCAATGGTATCTGCATACCGGGAGTCCTGGTTCACCAGTGCATCCAGGCCTTTGAAAAAGCTTTTGGAAACCACTCCGGACAAATTGGCATATTCCTGAAATGCCTCAAAAACAGTTCGCGTGGCAGCTTCAGAGGCAGTCTCTGGAATGGGTGTTTCCACAACCGTTTCATATTCAACTGCCAGATATCCGTCTTCATCTATCAGTTTTACAATTTTCCCCCGGGCACATCCTTCAACAAGAGCCTTAACCGTGCCGTCGGGCAACCGAAGCAATTGGGTAATTTTTGCCTCGGTTCCCACCTGGAAAATATCCTGGATAGTGGGCTTGAGTACTTCAGGATCCTTTTGGGTGGTGAGAAATATTCTTTTATCAGCTGCCATTGCCTCTGACAATGCCTTGGCGGACTTATCCCGTCCCACAAACACAGAGGTGGTTATATGGGGGAACAAAACCATATCCCGTAAGGGTACCAGTGGCAATATTTTTTTCATTTTTTCACTACCGTCCTGGTTAAAAAACTTGGAGATTTTGATCATTCACATAAACTTTCTTTATCTCAGGCCTGCTTTTTGGGTTGTTCAAAGAGAAGAATAGGCGCTTCATTTTTCAAAACAACCTCTTCACCAACCACGCATTCCCGAACATTTTCCATGGAGGGTATCTCATACATAATATCCAGCATGGTTTCTTCCATGATCGCGCGAAGGCCCCTGGCACCGGATTTTCTGGTGACAGCTTCCTTGGCCATAGCCGCAAGGGCCTCATCCGTATATTGGAGATCCACTCCTTCCACCTTGAAAAGCTCCTGGTATTGTTTGACAAGGGCATTTTTGGGCTCTGTCAGAATTTTAACCAGGGATTTTTCATTGAGCTCACCGATGGCGGTCAGAATGGGCAGTCTGCCCAAAAATTCCGGAATCAGTCCAAATTTTATCAGATCTTCGGGTTTAACCTGTTCCAAAAGCTCTCCGATATTAACATCTTTCTTAGCGGCTATCTTAGCGCCAAACCCCATTGTTTTTTGGGTGATCCGCCGTTGAACCACCTTTTCAAGGCCGGTAAAGGTCCCGCCGCAGATAAAAAGGATATTGGAGGTATCCACTTTTACATAGTCCTGCTGGGGATGTTTTCTTCCACCCTTGGGAGGGATGCTGGCAATGGTGCCTTCAATAATTTTCAAAAGTGCCTGCTGGACCCCTTCTCCGGAAACATCCCGGGTAATGGAAGGGTTATCTCCCCGCTGGGATATCTTGTCGATCTCATCTATATAGATGATGCCTTTCTGGGCTTTTTCAATATCATAATCCGCATTTTGAACCAGGGAAAGGATGATATTCTCCACATCTTCTCCCACATACCCGGCCTCTGTGAGGGCCGTTGCATCTGCAATGGCAAAGGGGACATCCAGAAACCTTGCAAGGGTCTGTGCAAGAAGGGTTTTCCCACAGCCAGTGGGACCGATAATCAGCACATTGCTTTTTTGAATTTCAACATCATCGCTGGTTTTTTCCACCACCGACGCCAGACGTTTGTAATGATTGTAAACCGCAACAGACAAAACTTTTTTGGCCTTGTCCTGCTCAATCACATAGGAGTCAAGCTTGGCCTTGATCTCCTTGGGCACCATGAACTCTTTTACCCCTTCGCTCTCTTCTTTTTTTTCTTTTTCCTCATCTTCAATGATTTCACTGCACAACTTGATGCATTCATTACAGATATAAACACTTGGCCCTGCTATCAGCTTTTTAACTTCTTTTTGATTTTTTCCGCAAAAAGAGCAGAAAAACTGATCATTTGTTTCTTCTTTCTTGGCCATATTTACGACTCCTTTGAAGCCTCATCAGATTCTTTTTCCAATTCGCTTCTATCAACAACAACCCGGTCAACAATACCGTAATCCTTTGCTTGGGCACCGGACATGAAAAAATCCCGTTCCGTATCAGCGGCAATTTTTTCTACTTTCTGATGGGTATGGACGGATAAAATTTCGTTCAGGGTGGCTTTCATTCTTAATATTTCATTGGCCTGTATCTGGATATCCGTTGCCTGTCCCTGGGCTCCCCCCAAGGGTTGGTGAATCATAATCCGTGAATTGGGCAAAGCAAAACGTTTTTCTTTTGCCCCAGCCGCCAGAAGCAGGGCCCCCATGCTCGCCGCCTGACCCACACATAGCGTGGAAACATCGGATTTAATATATTGCATGGTATCATAAATTGCCATACCGGCCGTTACCACTCCTCCCGGAGAATTAATATAAAAACTGATATCTTTTTCAGGATCTTCCGATTCCAGAAATAACAGCTGGGCAACTATAAGATTGGCAACTTCGTTGTCTATGGCAGATCCCAAGAATATGATTCTGTCTTTTAGCAGACGCGAATAAATATCGTAGGCACGCTCTCCCCTGTTGGTTTGTTCAACAACCATTGGAATTAGTGGCACGACTCAACTCCTTTAATTAGCTCGTTTCCATGTTCAGCGCTAAAACAGCACTACTCTTAATTTAGGCATTCGTTTGTTCAGGTGCGCCTTTTTCATTTTCTTCCATTGCATCTTCTTTGGCAGTTTTGGGTTCAACTTCTGAAACACTGCCTTTTTTAATTATAAGATCAATAGCCTTTTTTTCAAGCTGGGTGTGTTTATAATATTCCAGTTGCTTGGGGTCCATGTTAAAATAATTTTTAATGGCATCCACCGAAGCCTTCATTCCAAGGGCCATTTCTGCAAAGCTTTTATCAAGTTCTTCTTCTGTCAGCTCAATGGCTTCCTGGGTAATCACCTTGTCCAGAATCAAATGTCTTCTGGCCTGTTTTTCAGCGACATCCCGATACTGGGTTTTCATGATGTCACGGCTAAGCCCTGCGTCTTCAAGGCTGGTATTGTTTTGGGCAAACGCCTGCTCTGCTTCCATGATAATACCGTTGAGCTCTCCGTCCACCATGGCATCGGGGACTTCAAACTTATATTTATCGAGCAGATGTACGAATACCTGCTCGCTCATCTCATGCTTCACTCTCTGGGCATATCCTTTTTCAAGATTTTCCCGGATGGAAACCCTCACATCGTCAAGGGTTTTAAACTGACCAAGATCCTTTACAAGGTCGTCATTGGCTTCGGGAATAACCTCTTCCTGGATTTCCTTCAGGTTTACCTTGTAAACAATGGTTTGGCCTTTGAGTGTTTCATCATAAAAATCATCGGCATAGGCCACTTCAATCTCAAGATCCTGAACCGGAATGGTACCGATCAGTTTTTCCGAAAATTCCTTGGGAAGGGCTCCCTGGCCGATACCCATCACATAGTTTTCAATTTTCGGCGTTCCTGAAAAAGCGGTACCGTTTAAAAACCCTTCGTAGTCAATCAAAACAAAATCCGTCTCTTTAACAGGCCGCGGTTCTGTAACCGCCACTTTTTTGGACATGGTCTTTTGGATCATGTATATCTGGCTTTCAATTTCGGTGTCGGAGACGACATACTGGGTCTTTTCAAGGGCAATTCCCTCAAAGTCAATATCCTCAAGCTCAGGTTTTATTTCCACGGTAATCTCAAAGGAATAAGCCTCGTCAGGATTCAATTCCGGCGGGTCCAGTTGGGGTCCCCCCACGATATTCAACTTGTGCTCCTGAATGGTTTCCACAAAAGAGTCCTGGATCAGACGGGGGGCAAGATCAGCATGAACATCTTTAGCAAATCTGTTTTCAAGGACCTTTCTGGGGATCTTTCCCTTTCGAAACCCTTTTACATCTGCTTTCTTTCTCAATTCATTATAGGCCTTGTCGAGCTCTTTTGCGATAATTTCCTTTGGAATTTCAAAAGAGAGCACTTTTTTTACACTGCTCTTATCTTCAATTTTTACCTGCATGTTTCCGTCCTGTTTAAAATGATAATAATTTTTGAACTATTTATTAAACAATTCTTCAAAAAATTTAAAAAGTATGCCATAAGACTTACAAGCATACAACATACATACTTTACACAAAGTCTATTAAGATAACGCTTATAAATAAAGGTGTCAAGAAAATTGACCAAAGAAATATCCTGGCTTTTATTGACTGCCGCACTCCTGACAATTTTACCCCTTCCCATGGCAGACAGCTTGACAATAAAGACCTCCCGCAAACTGGTTGTTCTGGATCCAGGCCATGGTGGCAGTGATCCGGAGAGCGCTTCCTTGCCCCCTACGCAAAAATGATTGCCCGCTGCATTGAGGCCTATTTTGAAAAAGAAGCTCTCTAATTTTTAAATTTCTTGATTTTTGCACCCATGGATGATATTAACCATTCTTTCTTGACCATGTTGGCTTGAGTTTGTCGGCGGGGCGTAGCGCAGCCTGGTAGCGCGCCTGCTTTGGGAGCAGGATGTCGGAGGTTCGAATCCTCTCGCCCCGACCACAGACAAAAAAAATCCAACGATAAGAACCCATCCCGCAACTTAAGCTTCCCTGTCTTTTAAATTTTAAGGCATAAAAATTATTTGTAAGTTTTGTCGACTTGACCTATTATGGGGACAATTGCGTAAGGGACCGATCTTCAACAACCTGGTGTGAGCAAGATTTAAAATGGTATTTTTTACAGCCATCATTATTGTTTTTATCCTCTATTACCTGCAGGCAGACGGGCTTGTCTATGTTACCATCATAGCCCTGGTCGCAGAACTCATCAATATTTTCATGACCCACACCATGACGATATCCGTTGAGAAAAGGCTGAAGGCCCAACACAAAAAAATCATAGACGGGTACACAAAAAGATTAAAGACCAGTAGAAAAACCATACAAGCGCTTGAAAAAGTTCAAGAGGACTCTGTCAGAATACTATACAATTCCAACATGAAAATAAAAGACCTTGAGGAGAAACTGGAAAAACTGACCCCGCCCCAAACACCTGCCAAAGAAAAAGAACCCACCCTTGCCAAGGAAGAAAAACCCCCCTTGTCAAAGGAAATAAAAAAACCGGAAGTTTATATGGACCTCCCGGACGGTTCAAACAGAAATCGCTCCAAAAAATGACTCGCCGGGTCCTCAGTACAAATTATTCCTTGAGAATTTTAATTTTTACGATCTGACCTTCTTTGTTCAGATAGGCAATCCCCTTTGCAATGGCCATTCGGGATGATGAATCCACCACCTCGATCTTTTTTTCATAAAGCACAACAGAAGAAATCTTTTCTTTTTTTAAAGGCCTTACAATGGCGGTATCCTCTTTTAAGGCATCTTTTTTTAAGGTATCTTTTGCGTCCTGTCGCTCGAGGTTCTTTTTCCGGACAGTCTTTTCAGATATACTCTGGCGAGCTTCATTTCTTTCTGCCACAAGGTCTGCCAACCCGGAATAACCATCTTTTTTGTCGTCACAGGCAGTCAGCAAGATCAAGCTTAAAAATGAGCACGATAAGATCGATCGCAACCCCATTGATTTTCCCCTTATTTGCCCACTCCTTCAACTGTAAAACGGCGATTCAGCCTCATGGTGGTGAAAAGGCCGTATACATCCTTTTTTACGTTAATCACTTTTAATTTCCGGGCCGACTGGTTCAATGTATTATGGGACGCAATAATAACACCGATGCCAACAGAATCAACCATTTCAACCCCTATCAAATCAATAACCACAGTACCGCTGGATGAGTTGATGGCCGATAATAGTTCATCTTTAAACGCTTCTGCCATTGAAGCGACAATATCTGTTCCCGGCCGAATAATAGTCTGGTCTGCTTCATTCACGATTTCGCTCATAGCTTTCTCCTGTGTTAATATAAGAATGTCCTTGTCTTGAACTCTACGACATGGATTTGTTGCCAAAAAAATCTTTTAATTATTAAATATGCCTGCATATTATCCCAAAAATTTGTTTGGTTCAAACAATAAATTCATTTCACCAAAAAGATCGGCAACACCAGATTGGACTTGAAAAAAAAACAAAAGACCTTTATATATATCTCTTCCGGCTGTGCAGGCCGGGTGGGTTAATTCTGATCGGTCGCCTCGTAACAGAAGGCCATGAACCTCGTCAGATCCGGAAGGAAGCAGCGATAAGTGATCTCTTCTGTGTCGTGGATCGATCCCGATCATGCAATTTTCCTTTCATCCACCTGCCAGCCGGATCTTTTCTTTTTTACCCCTCCCTGCTTTATTTATATCTTGACATGCTTTCAAACAGACTTATTTTTCAGCCATAATTTATACTTATTAATCACTTAACGCTTAAATATTAGGAATTTTGGAGCAGGAAAAAAAATTTGGTACTAAAAAAAAAAACAACAAGGCTGAAAAAAAAAGAAGCTTCTCCCCAACAAGATGCCCCACCGCAGAAAGGCCCGAAAGATTCCGAAAATGGGAATGACACGATAACTGATGAGGGGATTCAAGAACTAAAAGATCAAATCGCTTCTGAAAAGGATCGTGTATTAAGGCTTTCGGCTGAATTTGAAAATTACAAAAAACGAACGCAAAGAGAGACCAGTGACTTTAGAAAATTTGCCAATGAATCTGTTTTCCGGCAGTTTTTATCAGTCGTAGACAACCTGGAACGGGCAATCAATAGTGCCCAGGAAGGTTCAGAGATCTCAGGTCTTTTTGAAGGCGTAAAACTGACGCACAAGGAAATTGTCAAGCTTTTTGAAACCTTTAATTTAAAACCTGTGGAAGCTGCGAACAAACCCTTTGATCCGAACTTTCACCAGGCAGTCACCCAGGAAGAAACCGACGAATTTCCTGAAAACACTGTTACAAAGGTGCTTCAAAAAGGGTATCTCCTTCATGACAGGCTGATCAGACCGGCAATGGTTGTTGTTTCAAAAAGAGCAGATAAAGAAACCGAAAAAAATATAGAAAATTAAAGATATCTTGGAGGGTATGTTATGGGTAAAATTATTGGAATAGACTTGGGTACAACCAACTCCTGCGTAGCAGTCATGGAAGCTGGCGGAGAAGTAAAAATCATTACCAATGCCGAAGGCGGAAGAACCACGCCATCCATAGTGGCATTGACGGAAAGTGGCGAACGGATTGTGGGCATGGCGGCAAAACGCCAGGCAGTCACCAACCCCGAGAACACGGTCTTTGGCGTCAAACGACTGATTGGCAGAAAATTCAGTTCAAAAGAAATTCAAACGGATATCCCCAATCTTCCCTATAAAATTGAAGCCGCCGCCAACGGAGACACCCGGATCAACCTGAGGGGGAAACAATACAGTCCGGCTGAAATTTCTTCCTTTATCCTGTCCAACATCAAAAAAACGGCTGAAGATTATCTGGGCGAAGAGGTAACAGAAGCCGTCATCACGGTGCCTGCCTATTTTAATGACAGCCAGCGCCAGGCGACCAAAGACGCCGGAAAAATTGCAGGGCTTATTGTAAAGCGCATCATCAATGAACCCACTGCCGCCTCCCTTGCGTATGGACTTGACAAGAAAAAAGAAGAAAAAATAGCGGTTTTTGACCTGGGCGGCGGAACCTTTGATGTCTCTGTTCTTGAAATCGGTGATGGCGTGTTTGAAGTAAAATCAACCTCCGGCGACACCCATCTGGGTGGCGAGGATTTTGACTTGAGAATCATTGATTATATTGCAGATGAATTTAAAAAATCCCAGGGCATTGACGTTCGGGGGGATAAAATGGCACTCCAGCGTCTGAAGGAAGCGGCTGAAAAAGCAAAAATGGAATTGTCCACAGCCACCGAAACCAACATAAATCTGCCCTTTATTACAGCAGATGCCTCAGGCCCCAAACATTTGGACGTTAAACTGACCCGGGCCAAACTGGAATCTCTGGTTGCAGATCTTCTGGACAACCTTGAGCAGCCTTGTAGAACAGCCTTAAAGGAAGCCAACTTGGGTAGCGGCGGTGTGGACGAAGTGGTATTGGTCGGCGGCATGACCCGGATGCCGGCTGTCCAGGAACGGGTGGAAAAAATATTCGGTCAAAAACCCCACAGAGGCGTGAATCCGGATGAAGTGGTTGCCATGGGTGCTGCCATACAGGCCGGTGTTCTCCAGGGGGATGTCAATGATGTCCTTCTTTTGGATGTCACCCCGCTTTCCTTGGGGATTGAAACCCTGGGCGGCGTTATGACAAAACTCATTGAAAAAAACACCACCATCCCCACAAAAAAGAGCCAGGTATTCTCTACTGCAGCCGACAACCAGCCGGCAGTGTCCATCCATGTGCTCCAGGGGGAAAGGGAAATCGCTTCCGGCAACAAGACCCTTGGACAATTTGAATTGGCAGATATTCCGCCGGCGCCCAGGGGCGTTCCCCAGATCGAAGTCTCCTTTGACATTGATGCCAATGGAATCGTCCACGTGGCAGCAAAGGACAAGGCAACCGGAAAACAGCAATCCATCCAGATCACAGCAGCCAGCGGTCTTTCAGAGGATGAAATAAATAGAATGGTCAAAGATGCTGAAATGCATGCTGAGGAAGACAAGAAAAAAAGAGAGCTGGTGGACACCAAAAACCAGGCTGAAAGCCTTTGTGACCAGACAGCAAAAACCCTTAAGGAACACGGGGAAAAGGTGGATGAAGCAACCCGAAAAACCATTGAAACTGCGCTTGAAAGCTTGAAACAGGCCAAGGACTCAGAGGATGTTCAGGATATCAAAGCCAAGATAGAAGCCCTTTCCCAGGCCTCCCACAAACTGGCTGAAGTGATGTATCAGCAGGCAGCCCAGGACAATCCGGGCGCTGATGCTGGCGACAAGGCCAACCCGTCCCAGGACGATGAGGATGTGGTGGATGCAGATTTTGAAGAGGTCAAAAAAGACAAATAAAAGCTTGTAAAAGCTGTTGAATATAATCCTGCCGTGGTCTATAGTTGCCCGGCAGGATTTTTTATATTCATTCACAAGGCCTTGGTACCCAATGATAAAAACGGACATGATAATTACGGATATACTCGCACAAAACTATGACCGCTATCCGGAAGAAACAGCCATTGTAGAGCGCATTCCCGCCCTGAACGCAAAAAAGCAGATCACCTGGAATGAATTTTACAGATTTTCCTGTAGGTTTGCCAACTCCCTTGGGAAAAAAGGCATCCGAAAAGGAGACAAGGTGGTCCAGCTCATGACCAACTCCATTGACTGGCTCCCCCTTTATTTTGGCATCCTGTATACCGGTGCATGGGCCGTTCCCTTGAACTTCAGATTTGAGTCCGACAAGATCCTGCTGTGCACCCAAACCGCTGAAGCCAAGGTATTTATTTTTGGACCTGAATTCATCCAGCGTATTGAAGCTGTCAGACCTGAATTGGAACAATTTGTCACCCTGTGGCTTTTTTCAGGGCCGGAAAATGACTGCCCCCAGTGGGCCTGTTCTGTCCAGGATTTTATCTGTGAGGAAAAAGAGACGCCCCTTCCCGATGTTGACCTTTGCATGGAAGATGCGGCAGCGCTTTATTTCACCTCCGGCACCACCGGTACCCCAAAGGCAGTGCTGCTCACCCATAAAAACCTGTCCCATGCCTGTTATCTTGAAAATAGCCACCATGGTCAGACCCATGAGGATATTTTTCTGTGTATTCCCCCCCTGTACCATACGGGCGCAAAAATGCACTGGATGGGATCTTTTCTTGTGGGAGGAAAATGCGTCCTCCTCAACGGCGTGAGCCCCAAATGGATCATTGAGGCAATATCCCAAGAGCTGTGTACCATCGTGTGGCTGCTGGTACCCTGGGCCCATGATATCCTCATTGCCGTTGAAAACAAAGAAATACACCTGTCCGATTATACCCTTTCCCAATGGCGTCTCATGCATGCCGGTGCCCAGCCTGTCCCGCCCAGCCTGGTTGAAAACTGGAAAAAATATTTTCCGGCCCAGGCCTATGATACCAACTATGGTCTCACGGAATCCACGGGTCCCGGATGCGTCCATCTGGGCCTTGAAAATGCAGGTAGAATCGGCCCCATCGGACTGCCCGGCCAAGGCTGGGAGGCAAAAATTGTGGACAAGCAGGGAAATCATCTTTTTGCCAACGAATCCGGAGAACTGATTGTCCGGGGCCCGGGGGTAATGAAAGAGTATTATAAAAACCCGGAAGCCACCCAAAAAACCATCCAAAATGGGTGGCTCCACACAGGGGACATCGCCAGATATGACAAGGACGGATTTATCTGGCTTGTGGACCGTAAAAAAGATATGATCATCTATGGGGGTGAAAATATATTCCCCGTTGAAATTGAAAACTTTTTTCTCACCCATGAAAAAATTAAAGATATAGCAGTTATTGGTGTGCCGGACCTTCGCCTAGGTGAAATTCCGGCCGGTATCATCAGTGTCAAACCTGGTGCCATGATGGGTGAAAAGGAGATCATGGAGTTCCAGGCGGCCCTGCCCCGGTACAAGCAATTGAAACAGATATTTTTCGGGGATGTCCCCCGAAACCCCACTGGAAAAATCGAAAAACCGAAATTGAGACGAATGTATGCAGAAGACAAACGAAAAGACATTAATAAACTTCTCAAGTAAGACGTGGATGATGCATTGCCTTGGCACTTTTATGCCTTTATTGCTGGTGTGCGCTGTGCTTTTTTTCTTTCCCGCAAAAGCCCTTTCGACAGACACGCTTCAAGATGAGATTTTGACTGCCATTGAAAAAAAATACACTGGCACCGAATTCCAGGCAGACTTCAGCCAGGTCTCAAAACTTGAAGCCCTGGAGGTAACGGAAACTGCTTCAGGAAAAGCCTGGTTCAGACATCCTGGAAAGATGCGATGGCTGTATCTGGACCCGGAACGCCATGAAATAATTACAAATGGGAAGACCCTTTGGATCTATCGCCCCGACCAGGCCCAGGTGATGAGGGGGGATGCCCAAAAATTTTTCAAGGCAGGGGCGGGAGGGGCTTTTTTATCGGATATCGGGCTGATTCGGAAAAATTTTACCATCCAGCTCAAAGCGGCAACCGCAACCCATGCGACCCTTTTATTGACAGCCAAACAAAAAAATCCAGACATGGTTTCCATTCTTATCCACGTATCCCGCACCACCCATGAAATTGAGCAGGCCACAACCCGGAATGCATACGGAGATACCACCTTGTTTGAGTTTTCCAATATAAAATTTACACCAACGGATGCATCCACATTTGAGTTTAAGATCCCCGAGGGATCCAATATTGTTGAGATGGACTGATTTCAAAAGGAACGCGTACAATGAACGATTCGACAGGCACAGATCAGATGCTGATAAAAAAGATACAAAAACTGGCCAAAGAAAAAAATGCCATTATTCTGGCCCATAATTATCAGCCTCCTGAAATTCAGCAAATTGCCGATCTTTGTGGAGACTCCCTGGAATTAAGCATCCAGGCGTCAAAAACCCTGGCCGATATCATCGTTTTCTGCGGAGTCCATTTTATGGCGGAAACCGCCTATATTCTTTCCCCGGATAAAACCGTGCTCCTGCCCAACCCCGATGCCGGATGCCCCATGGCCGACATGGTGGACCCTGTTGCCCTTAGGGCCAGGAAACGAGAACTGGGCAATATCCCGGTCGTAACCTATGTCAATTCCTCGGCAGCGGTAAAGGCTGTCTCCGATATCTGCTGTACCTCGGCCAACGTGATCAAGGTCGCCAATTCCATTGCGTCAGATGAAATTCTCATGACACCGGACAAAAACCTTGCCCTCTATGCAGCAGCCAACACGGACAAAAAAATTCATTTATGGGAGGGATATTGTCCCTTTCACAATAATTTAACGGTCCAGGATGTAACCTCGGCAAGAGCCGCCCATCCCAAAGCCCTTTTCATTGCCCATCCCGAATGCCCGCCAAATATTTTGGAACTGGCAGACAGTATTCAATCCACTTCGGGCATGATCCGGTTTGCCGGACAATCCAATGCGGACCAGTTTATCCTGGGAACGGAAAACGGTCTGCTATATCCCATCTCCAAGGCCCATCCCCGTAAAAAATTCTATCCGGCCTCGGATAAGATGTATTGCCCGGACATGAAAAAAATCACCTTAAACCATGTGGCCATAAGCCTTGAAAACCTGACCGGAGAAATCAAGGTGCCGGAAGATATAAGATTGGCCGCTCTGGGATCGGTACAAAAGATGATTGATTTAAAATAGTTCCACCGCGGTTTTTTGTTTCATGGGATGCAAATGAACGCAAATTAATAATCTTGAATAATCTGCGTTCATCTGGGTCCTGTTTTGAAGATTTTAAATTGCGCCTACATGGCATCAAAAACCGAATCCGGAATATCGGCATTGGTATAAAATTTCTGGATATCATCACAATCATCCAGGGCATCCATGAAACGGATCACCTGCTCAGCCTCTGGGCCGTCCACCGGGGTCATATTCTGGGGCAGCATGGTGATCTCTGCCATTTGATATTTTATTTCAGCCGCGTCAACCGCATCCTTGACCGCATCAAAGTCTTCAGGTGCCGTGATAATCTCAAAGGCATCCCCTTCATCCTTGATATCTTCTGCACCGGCTTCCAGGGCAACTTCCATCAGCGTCTCTTCACTGGCATCTTCCTTGCTCACCGAAATCAAGCCCTTCTTGTCAAACATCCAGGCAACACACCCGTCTGTTCCCACATTCCCGCCGGCTTTTCCGAAGATATACCGAACGTCTGCAATGGTCCGGTTCTTGTTATCGGTCAGGCACTCTACGAGAACAGCCACGCCTCCCGGCCCATATCCTTCGTATAAAATCTCCTCGTAATTCACCCCTTCCAGATCACCCGTCCCCTTTTTAATGGCCCGCTCAAAGGTATCCTTTGGCATGTTCTGGGCTTTGGCCGCATTCAGGGCATGGCGAAGTCTCGGGTTGCATTCCTGATCTCCACCGCCCATTCTGGCGGCCACGGTGATCTCTTTGATCAGCTTGGTAAAGATCTTGCCTCTTTTTACATCGGCCGCCCCTTTTTTATGTTTGATGGTCGACCACTTACTATGTCCTGACATGAATACGATCTCCTTATTTTTTTCCTTTTGCGATTATATAGATTTCTTTACTTTGTTTTCTGCAACTTTCGGGTTTAAAAATTTTACACTCTCTGAATGCGGACTTCACCTCTTGCTCAAAGCCTTTAAACTCATTGCCCTGGAATATCTTACAGACAAAATTTGAATTGACAGCCCCGAATTTTTTAGCGGTTTCCAGGGCCATCTGGCACAATTCAAATGATTTGAATGCATCCACATCCTTGCGGCCGGTGGTGGCAGGTGCCATATCACTTAAAACCGTGTGAAACCCATTCTCCCGGGTCAGGAATCCGTCATTTTCCATGGCCAGAATATTGTCCTGGATAGCCGTCACATTCTCCGGCAGCTGGATTTCAATCCGGGTTAAATCTATGCCGAAAACCAGGCCTTGGACGCCCACCTGCTTTGCCGCGTATAAAAGCCAGGAACCCGGTGCACACCCAAGATCCAGCACCATGGTTTTGGGCAGAATGACCTTGAATTTTTTCTGAATTTCCTCCAGTTTATACACAGACCTTGCCGGATAATTTTCCGCCTTGGCCTTCTGGGTCAAATGGTCTGCCCATTGGTTCTGCTGGGATCCTTTTGTCTTTTTAGCCATCAAATAATACCTCCATGGCGTCTTTTAGAAAACTAACACTTTCAATGGTCATTCCCTTGACCCGGGACAATTGCTTCATGGCGGCACTGGGGACCAGACAAGTGGTAAAGCCCATTTTCGAGGCCTCCTTGATCCGTGCCTGGGCATGACTCACCGCCCGGATCTCCCCTGTCAGACCGATTTCACCGATCAGGGTGGTTTCCTTGTGGACCGGCTTGTCCAGAAAACTTGAAGCAAGCGCTGCGGCAATGGCAAGGTCGGCCGACGGTTCTGCAATCCTGACCCCGCCAATGACATTCATAAACACATCCAGCCCGGACAGATTCATGCCCAGGCGTTTTTCCATGACCGCCAGAATCAAGGCAACCCTATTGTTATCAAGGCCCAGTACCGTGCGTCTCGGGTTTCCCAGGCCGGAACTGGAAACAAGGCCCTGGATCTCCACCAGTATGGGCCGTGTACCTTCCATGCTGGAAGTCACTACCGAACCCGGTGCCACAGCCGACCGGTCTGACAAAAACACGGCCGAAGGGTTTGGCACCTGGGCCAATCCAGTTTCCCGCATTTCAAAAACCCCGATCTCGTTGGTAGACCCGAACCTATTTTTGACTGCCCGCAAAATCCTGAAAACATGGCTCTTGTCCCCCTCAAAATAAAGGACAGTATCCACCATGTGCTCCATGATTCTGGGGCCTGCAATGGCCCCGACCTTTGTGACGTGCCCCACCAGAAAAATGGGGATCCCCGTGGTCTTGGCCAGGCGCATGAACTGCATGGAAGCCTCCCGGATCTGGGTCACACTTCCCGGCGTGGAGGCGACCTCGGGATGGAACACCGTCTGGATGGAATCAATCACCATGGCATCATAGTGCTGTTTTCCCACCATTGAAAGTATGGCGTCCAAATCTGTTTCCGCCACAATAAAAAGAGAATCGCTTCCTGAATCCAGGCGTTTTCCCCGCATGGAAAGCTGAAGGACCGACTCTTCACCTGACACATACAGACATTTTTTATTGGCCCGGGCCAGGGTGGCCAGCACCTGCAACATGAGGGTGGATTTTCCGATGCCGGGGTCCCCTCCGATCAGAATCAAAGATCCGTCCACAATACCACCGCCCAAAACCCGGTCAAATTCGGTGATGCCGGTAATGAGCCGATGGGATTCCGTAACATCCACGGAATTTATGGACACGGGATTGGGAGCTGAAAAGGTACGGGATTGACCCGACCCTGTGCTAATAATTTTCTCTTCGACCAGGGTATCCCAGGCCCCGCATTCCGGGCACCGCCCCATCCATTTGGGTGTCTGGCACCCACAGGACTGGCACAGGAATGTAAATTTTTCTTTTTTTCTCAAAAAGTTTTCTCAAATTAAAATTTAATTAAGTTTGGAAATATACCCTTTTTAGGCTTTTTTATCAAGATGCCGGTCAAGATTAAAACTTTAAAAAAAGATATTTGAGTGGCAAAGGCAATCATCCATAAGATATTTGAGTGCAGCCCCTTTTTCTCTGTTTACAATACGACTGTTTTAAAGTTGCCCTTGTAATTTGCCCATATCTCATTTATCTATGATACTTTCTTTTATTCGGATAAACTGTCATGCCCTATACCGGAGAACTCATTGCCATTGTAACTGTGTTGTGCTGGACCGTGAGTGTCCAGTTTTTCGAAGCCGCAGCCAAACGGGTGGGCGCAACCCCGGTCAATATCATCAGGATATCAACGGCCCTGATTCTTTTCGGAGTCTTTTTGTTTTTAAAAAACGGAGAGATTGTTCCGTTGAACTTTCCCCTGCGATCCTGGGTGTTTCTCAGCCTTTCCGGAATCATTGGATTTTTCCTGGGAGATATCTGCCTGTTCAAGGCCCTGGTGGAGTTAGGCCCGAGGATCACCCTGTTGATTTTCAGCCTCTCCGCCCCAATGGCCGCCCTTATCGGTTGGACCTTTCTGGCAGAAATCTATGAAATTCACCAATGGGCCGGGATGCTGGTGACCCTGACAGGGGTGGGTCTGGTGATTTTTGAAAGAAAGCGACCCAAGGGCAGACCCAATCAATTGCACCAACGGGCCATTACCCTGAAGGGAATAGTGTTCGGCATAGGGGCCATGCTGGGCCAGGCCTGCGGATATGTCATGAGCAAGGCAGGGATGCAAACAGAGACGGGGTTTTTAGATCCCTTTGCCGCCACCCAGATCAGAGCGCTTTCAGCCTTTGTCTGTTTTGTCATTTTTTTCACCCTGACCCGCAAATGGCGTCAGGTGGCCTCAGCAATCGCTGACACCCGCGCCCTTGTCTTTACGGCAACCGGCGCAGTCATCGGTCCTTTTATCGGGGTGTCCCTTTCGTTGATGGTCCTGCACTACCTGTCCACGGGAGTGGCCTCCACATTTTTATCCCTGACGCCTGTGTGTATTATTCCCTTTTCCATCTTCCTTCACAAGGAGCACGTATCCATCCGTGCCTTTGGCGGTGCTGTCATTGCCGTGGCCGGTATCTGGCTTCTCATGGTGCCCTAACAAAATAAAGCCACACTACCTTTGGTTGCTCAATCTATCCGTACTCGTTATGGGACTATTTTTTATTTTTCTTTTTTTCTTATTGCTGTGACTGTTTCTCCACCGATACCCCAATTGTCTGTATCTACCTCTTCAATTACAACAATAGTTGTCTTTGGATTTTTGCCAAGTACATTTTTTAACAACTCAGTTGCGCCTTCTATTAATTGAACTTTCTTTTCAGGAGTGACACCTTCATTTGTGATTTTGATGTTAACAAATGGCATTAT
>VMSR01000115.1 GCA_013792075.1 Desulfobacula sp. | reverse complement strand
TTCAATGCGCCAATCGTTTTTTTTCGCAATGAAAAAGGTGTAGACCATGAGGCAAAAGCCGATGAGCAGTCCGGGCAAAATTCCTGCCATGAACATCTGGGCCACCGAGACATTCATGACCATGCAATAGAGGATCATGGGAATGGAGGGCGGGATGACAATGCCCAATGACCCGGACACCGTGATCAGTCCCAGGGAAAATCGTTCCCCATATCCTGCCTTGATCAGGGCCGGGATCATAATGGAGCCGATGGCCACCACCGTGGCAGGGGAAGAGCCTGAAATGGCGGCAAAAAAGATGCAGGCCAGGATTCCAGCCATGGCCAGGCCGCCGGGAAACCATCCCACCAGGGCATTGACAAAGGCAATCAGTTTTCTGGCAATCCCGCCCCGGGTCATGATGGCCCCGGCCAGGATGAAAAAAGGGATGGCCAGGAGCACAAAATTATCCAGGGCATTGAACAGCTGCTGGGAAATGATTTGCAAAGGGGTGGAGGAAAAAAAGATCAGAGAGATCATGGTGGTGACCCCCAGGATTACGGCAATGGGAACCCCTAAAAACAGCAGCAGGGCAAAGCTTGTGCAGATGGTCAGTATCACCTAAATCACCTCCCGTGTGCGTGGGGATATTTTTTTGGCAAATCCCAGGGCCTTGATCAAAAACCGGATTCCCATGAATCCCGAGAAAACAGGAACCGGCAGGTAGGCAATGTACATGGGGATCTGCATGGTGGGGGAGGTGGTCCCATACCCGTGCATCTTTGCCACAAGGTGCCAGGAATACCAGGCCACGATAAAAAAGAACAGGGCAGACAGACAGGCGGTAAAAAGTTTGGTCAGTTGCTGCCAGGGATGCTTCAAGTGAGATACGATGAGATCCATTGTAAAATGGGTGCCGGTCTTAACGCCCATACTGGCCCCGAGAAAGGCGATTAAAACCCCGAGATATCTTCCCAGCTCTTCAAACCAGGTAAAGCTGTAATTGAACAGGTACCGGCTGATGACCTGGACAAATCCGATAAGGGCAAGGGTCAGGATGGTCCATACCAGGGTCAGGTTTTCAATCCGGTCAATGGTGTCATAGATCCGCTGCAAGTGTATGTCTCCCCCCAGGGGAGAGGCCCAGAATTGTCTTTTGGACCTCTCCCCTTTGCATTAATCCGACTGGTTTAATTGCGTTGTTATTGCTGGTGGGCCTTGATTCTTTCCAGCATGAAATCAAAGATGTCATTGCCTATTTTTTCGCGGTAATTGTTCCATACCGGGGTCATGGCAATTCTGAAAGCCTCCCGCTCTTCTATGGTCAGGTCAATGATATCGATTCCATTGTCTTTGGCAAATTGTGCAATGGAAATATTGCTTTTGGGCAATGCCTCGTGGAGGCTTGCATTGACCGTGCGGTTGGTGTCAATGGCTATTTTTGAAGCCTCCCGGAAAATCTGTTTTTCCGCATCTGACAGGGTTTCCCAATAATCTGTGCCCACCACGATGATGCATTCAGTGAGGCAGTGCTGGGTCCGGGTCACAAATTTGGTTACTTCGGTGAATTTCATGAGAACAGAGGTCAGGATGGGGTTTTCCTGGGCATCAATCACGCCGGTCTGGAGGGCATTATAGGTTTCCGGAAAGGGAATGGCCACAGGAGAGGCGCCCAGCTGCTTAAAGGTGTCCAGGTATACCGGAGAGTTCATGACCCTGACCTTCAGGCCCTTGATGTCTTCAGGGGTGCGGACGGGGCGTTTGTTGTTGGTAAAATCCCGGATTTCGTTTTCCGTCCAGCCAATGGCAATAAAGCCTTTTGGGGGGAAATAGGAAAAAATCTTTTCCTGGACCGTTGGATCGTCCAGGGTGGCGTAAGCTGTTTTCCGGTCCGGGAAAATAAAGGGCATGTCCAGGATGGCACACTGGGGAACAAAATTCTGGAGCACGGCAGTGGTAATGGATGCTATCTGGAGGGTGCCGGACTGGACCTGTTCGGCCATGGAGCGTTCCGCCCCCAGCTGACCCGCAGGAAAGGTGGCAATGTCGATTTTACCATTTGTTTTTTCCTTTACATAGGCGGCAAAGGCATCAACTCCCTTTGCCTGTCCATGGAAGGGGGGGGCCACATGGCCGAATTTTATTGTGTCGGCAAATGCGGGCAGGGTAAATCCGGCGGTCAAAAGGACCACCATACAGATAAGTGAACTTGTTTTTCTGAACATGTTTTTTCCCATTTTTTACCTCTCCTTAGTTTAAAGTATAGGCCAAGTGCTTTGGAATGAAATACCTGGAAAATAGATAGTCAAATGTTTTCTATTTGTCAACTTTATTTTGAGTTACTCGGAACTGATTGATAAAATTAAATATTTCAAAAACTTAAAAATTATTTTAAGTTCTAAAATTTGCTTATTATTATGGTAAAATTTGCTGTGTATTCATATCTTTGTGAAGCAGCCTGCCTGTTTGTTTTATAAGGATTGTTTTCATAATAGGAAACTTTTAAGGGGGATTCCAATTTAAATCCCAATGTTTTCCTTGACCCTGGGGGTTAAATCCATTAATCGAAGGCTAGGTATTTAATGAGGAGAAGTCCATGATTCCCTGGAAAGAGATCGACCGGGCCAAAGTCCCGGGAGATGAAGGCGAGGTAACACTGATGGTGCGGGATCAGGAATTTTCCATCCGGACAGCAGGAACCGAGCTGATGAACAGCCGCATCCATGGTTCTGAAGATGCGCTGGCCCAGCTCGCCTGCAGCCGGCTGAATCCAAAAAACAAGTGGCAGATTCTCATCGGAGGCTTGGGCATGGGCTACACCCTGGCTGCGGCCCTCGAACATTCAGGCCCGGATACACACATACTGGTATCTGAACTGATTCCGGCAGTGGTCAGATGGAACCGGGAACATCTGGGGCACCTTTCGGGTATGCCCCTGAATGATCCCCGGGTGAGTGTCCAAGAAGAAGATGTTGTAAAAATAATTGGTCATAAAAAATCTGCCTGGGACGCAATACTGCTGGATGTGGACAACGGGCCTGCCGGGCTTACCCGGAAAGCCAACGACCGTCTTTATGGCCCCGCCGGTCTAAAATCCTCTTTTGATGCCCTTAGACCGGGCGGGATACTGGCGGTCTGGTCCTCCGGCGTTGACCAGGCGTTTACCCGGCGGCTGACCCTTGCCGGGTTTAAGACCGAAATTGTCTCGGTGAGAGCCCGGAAATCCGGAAAAGGCAGCCGGCACACCATCTGGCTTGGGAAAAAAATTTGACTTCCGGGAACCCGGAATATTAACATCTGTCTCACCCTGGCCATGGCCTGGAGGGAAATTAAAAAAAATGAATGAAGACCGTCTGATAAAAACTGAAATGAAGCTTGCGTTCCAGGAACAAACCATCAAAGATTTAAATGATGTGATTTGTGAACAGCAAACACAAATCCAGAGACTTTCCACCATCTGTGCCACCCTGGTCCATCAGGGAAAGGAATTTTCCGAATTTACGTCGAGAATTGATGCCCCGGCAAATGAAAAACCACCCCATTATTAAGGTTACTCAACTTTCGGAGTTGGTAGATTTTACATGGGGTCATAATTGAATCACGAAAAATTAAAACTACTGGGAATAGTCCGGGGTATTTTTTGGTTTCTGAAAGGCCTTGATTATAGCCAGAAATATACACGACAATACCCGCTAAAATCATTCATAACTTGATCAAATTTATTTTCGACTTGTAATGAAATTTTATAAATTATTCGCAAAATCATGCTCCACAAGTGTCAATATCCTTAATTTTT
>VMSR01000007.1 GCA_013792075.1 Desulfobacula sp. | reverse complement strand
TGCCCAGGCAATTGAACAGGAAATGACCGTCAAGGCCACAAACCTTCACCGGCATATCGGAAAACGGGTGGGCTTTGCCGGATGGCTGATTACCGGAAAGACGGTCACGACAAAACAGGGGGATTCCATGAAATTTCTCACCTTTGAAGATGAAACCGGCATCATTGAAACTGTTTTTTTCCCAAAAGCCTATGCACGGTTCTGCCATTCCCTGGATTACGGAAATCCCTATTTTCTTTTCGGCAGGGTTGAATCCGACTGGGGCGCTATCACCCTGACCGTTGAAACCACCTGTCAAATCCGCCCGAAAACCACAAAAACGTAAGTTAATGACAGCCCTGCACTGGGATTGGTTCCCGAAAAGGTTTTTTTAGCAATAAAACCAAGCAATTCGATTATTTTTACATTTTTGTTTTTTTCTAAGGGAGATAAAAATACATAACTGTAATAATAAATAAATTTTTGCTCATAAACATGTGGAAATAACATGGACGATAAAATAATATTTTTTTTAATTTCAGTCTATTAGATCGAAAACCCTTTGTTTTGGAACAAAGATGGTACGGTATTTGCTAATTTTATTATTGAACTATTAAAATTACAAAAGAGAACCAACAAAACAAAAGGAAACAGACCATGATGCTCAAACCGATTCTAATTGCTCTGGGCGCTTTATTGTTGAACGCAACCCAGGTTTTTGCCGCGGACGGAACCATTAACACCGGCGATACAGCCTGGGTCATCATGTCCACAGCCCTGGTCATGATGATGACACCGGCTGGCCTTGCCCTTTTCTACGGGGGCATGTCCCGGTACAAAAACCTGTTGAACACCATGGCAATGACCCTGGTGGCCTATTGCCTGACCAGCCTGGTCTGGGTCGGCTGGGGATATTCTTTGTCCTTTGGCGAAAGTTCAAGCCTTTTCATCGGCAGCCTGAACCATCTCCTCCTTTCCGGCATTGACATCCATTCCGTGTCCGGTACCATCCCCACCCTGATTTTTGTCCTTTTCCAGATGACCTTTGCCTGTATTTCCGTGGCCATCATCCTGGGGTCAGTGGTGGACCGGATGAAATTTACTTCCTGGATTGTGTTTACGATCCTCTGGGTCACCTTTGTCTATACCCCGGTATGCAATTGGGTGTGGGGCGGCGGGTGGATGCATAAAATGGGTGCCCTTGATTTTGCCGGCGGAAATGTGGTCCATATCAATGCAGGCGTTTCAGGCCTGGTGCTCGCCCTGGTGCTGGGCAAACGACACGGATATGGGAAGGAAGCCATGATTCCCTCCAGCGTCACCTTTACGGCCCTGGGAGCCGGACTCCTCTGGTTCGGCTGGTTCGGGTTCAATGCCGGCAGCCAGCTGGCAGCTGACGGAGTCGCGGCATCGGCCTTTATGGTGACAAATACTGCCGCCGCCATTGGGGGTCTTGCCTGGCTCTTTGTTGAATGGAAACTTAGCAAAAAACCCACGGTCCTGGGACTTGCCTCGGGCGCCATTGCCGGCCTGGTGGCCATTACCCCGGCAGCCGGTTTTGTTACCCTGGCAGGCGCCCTTGTTATCGGGGCTTTATCCGGGGTCATCGGTTATCTGGGAGTGGCGGTTCTCAAGCACAAACTTGGCTATGACGACTCCCTGGATGCCTTTGGAATTCACGGGCTTTGCGGTATCTGGGGCGCCGTTGCCACTGGATTGTTCGCCTCTCCCACGGTCACCGAGGGTGCGGCCGGTTTTTTTTACGGCAACCCCAAACAGCTATGGATCCAGATTCTTTCCATTGTCGCTACCATTGCCTTCAGCGCCATTGCCACCCTGGTTGTGATTTTTGTCACCAAAATAATCACGGGCGGTCTTCGGGTGGACAGAGAGGATGAACTGGCCGGACTGGACAATTCCCTCCACGGAGAAAGGGCTTTTGAAATAGAATAAGGCTTGATGGGAGAGGGGCATGACCCAGCAACACCATGCCCCTCTCCCATCGGCAGTTCTGCTGTTTCCAGGAAAAAAATTACTTTGGATAGGTGGAAATAATGGGTTTAATTGCCCTGCCAAGCCAATCAATACTTTTCCCAAGGTGACGCATATTGGCCAGGCCTTCACCGTCTTCCTGCACATCGCCTTTGTTCAGGCCAAACCCCATATTCCAGTAAGTTGAGCAGGGAATGACCATTCTTGACATTTGAAACATATGGTTAATGGTGTCGTATACATGGGTTGCCCCGCCACGCCTTACCGCCACGACGGCTGCTCCTATTTTCCCGGAAAATGCATGGCCGTTGGCATAGGCAACATAGCCTGCTCTTTCAATCAAGGCTTTCAGGTCCGCAGATACTGCGGCAAAATAGGTTGGGGAGCCCAGAATCACAGCATCGGCCTTTAACATTTTTGAAAAAATTTCATTAAATTTGTCTTTTTTAGTTGCGCATTGGTTGTCCTGACTCTCAAAGCACTTCTCACAGGCCAGACAACCGCGAATGGCCGTTCCGCCAACCTTTACCATCTCTGTTTCCCAGTCAGCAGTCTTTAATTCACCCAGCACCTCTCGTAAAAGCAGCTCGGTATTCCCTCCCTTACGCGGGCTTCCATTTATGGCCAATGCGTACATGGCAATCTCCTTATATTTTGTTGAATAAACGGTGTTTGGCCGAACCACCGGGCCTCAGTCTTTTTTCTTTTTTTCTTTCATCTCAATATACCAGTCATCTTTGCCATAGATCTCATCCATGCAGCCGGGACAGAGACTATGACTGAAAAGGGCGGTTGAGTGCTGTTCAAAATAGCTTTCAAGTCCATTCCAATACCCCTTGTCATCCCTGATTTTTTTGCAGCTGGAACAGATGGGAATTAACCCCCCAAGGGTTTTGACATCTTTCAATGCCTTGTTCAACTTTTTAATGAGGCCTGCCTGGGCAAGCTCCGCCTCTTTCCGATCCGTAATGTCCTTGTGAATACCGGTTCTGCGGATGGGATTTCCCTGCTTGTCCCAGGCAGACACCTTTCCTTGTCCCAGTATCCACCTATAGTTCCCATCCTTTGCTCTGAGTCTGAATTCGATGCTCCAGTTTTGCTTTTTTTTGATCTGCTCATCCACATGGGTCACGGCCCATTTCCTGTCCTCGGGATGGAGAAGGTTCACCCAGGTTTCCCGGCTAGCCGGCATTTCATAGGGCTCATAGCCCAGCATGGTATAATACCGGGCACTGAAAAAGGTTTCATTTTGCTGCATATCAAAGTCAAAAAGACCGTCATTGACCGCTTCAATGGCAAGCCGGGTTCTCTCTTCCGTGGCTTTCATCCGGGCGAGTTCATTCTTTAATTCCTGGACATGGAACTCAAGTTCTTCATAGCTTGGTTTTGGTGCCATCCTATCACCCCCGGGAGTTATTTCTTGTTTCTATCCTTATACAGACCGGGAAACTATGTTCCCCGGCACACAGGAAGCCTTTGCAACGCCGGTGAGCACCATGGCCTGTTCCAACTCGGTTTTTATCCTGTCAATATAGGTTTCCACCCCGGCCTGAAGACCGCCGCAGGCAGCCACGGCAAATGGCCTGCCGATCATGACGGCATCGGCCCCCAGGGCAAGCAATTTCAAAACATCCCCCCCGGATCTCACCCCGCCATCGGCCAGGACGGCCACCCGCCCCTTGACCGCCCCACAGATGGCCGGCAGCACACTGGCCGCACCCGGGGTAAAATCCAAAACCCGACCACCGTGATTGGAAACCACAATGGCATCAGCCCCCGCAGCCACAGCCGCTTCGGCATCCTGAACCGTCATCACCCCTTTGAGTATGAATTTCATGGACGCTTTTTGAACAATTTTTCTTAAATTTTCAATCCCCCTGGGAAAAACCGGGCGGCCCATTTTTTTTAAGGTGATCAATCCGGCGGCATCAATATCCATGCCCATGGTATCCGCCCCCGTATCCCTGACCTTTTGAATTTTTTCAAACAATTCCTTGTCCGACCAGGGTTTAATAAAAGCAATCCCATGACCATCGGCAGCTTTTATCCCTTTGAGCCCGGCCTCATGGATAAAATCCGGGACCCCGTCCCCTGTGCACCCCATGATCCCTTTTTCCTTACACCCCTTCAGGATGGCCGATATATAGTCTTGCTCAGATACCTGGCCGCCCATATTAAAGGAAACCCCGCCAATGGGGGCTGCCAAAAAAGGCAGGGCCAGTTTCCGGCCCAAAAGAAAAACAGAGGTGTCCGGTTCCGCCACATCATGGATCAGGCGCATATTGAACCGAAGGGCGTTTAAGGCCTTTAGATTCTCCTTAAAGGAAGCGGCCGTTCCAATCCCCCCCATGCCCGGTACTTCCCCCACACAGGCATTTCCATTGCACTCCGGGCAGACCCGGCAATATCCTTTCATCCGGGTTCTGGCAGTTTCATATATTTCTTTCATGGACAGGCTCCTCTTCTTCATTCTGGATTTTATACGGACCTTGCGATCTCTTCGGCCTCACTGATACAATACATCAAATGCCGGGGAGACCTGGCATCCCCGATGAAATAAAATTCGGCGGGAGTATTTTTTTCCAATTGTTTGGCATCCCTTATGGACTGCTGCTTTTCAGAAATCACCACCGTATCAAACCCCGTAAGGGTGTGGGGCTTGCCATTGGATTTAAATATGGCCCCATCGTCGGTAAATGCCTGGATTGCCACATTTTTATACAAAACAACCTTTCCTTCTTTCAGGCGTTCCCTCAGATAATACCGGTCATTGCTGGACATTTCTTCCGCAAAACTTTTTTTCCGGTTCAGCACCACCACTTGTTTTCCCTGGTCTGCCAGAAAATCCGCGACAATCAGACCGGTCATGCCGCCGCCCAGTACCACCACCTTGTTTCCCGGTTTTTCCTTTTTCCTGAGCAGGTCCACATTGGTGATCACTGCCATTTTGGTTTGGAACAACCCTTTGATCACCGGCATATCCGGCAGGGACCCCGTGGCAAGGATAACCTTGTCCGGCCTGATCTCATCCAGAAGGGCGGCGGACAACGGGGTATCATAGCGGATTTCAACCTTGAGGCGGTCCATTTCCTTCCTGAAAAATTTTAAAATATCCTCCAGCTCCCCCCGGCCGGGGGCGATGGCTGCCAGGGCCAGCAAACCGCCCAGAACAGATTCCTTTTCACAGACCAGGGTCTTGTGCCCATGGAGGGCAAACATTCTGGCAGCAGCCATGCCGGCAGGACCTGCCCCGACCACCAGAATCTTTAGCGGCACCTTAGTATCCTGCGCTTCCTTGAGTTTGTATTCCCGCCCCACATCCGGATTCACCACGCAGGAACCGGGTTCTTTTGCCAGGACAGCATGGATGCACCCAAGGCAGCATCCCACACAGGGGCGGATCTGGGAAAATTTACCTTCCCGGGCCTTCCGGGGATACTGGGGATCTGCCAAAAAAGACCGCCCCATGGAAATCATATCGGCTTTTCCCTCTCCCAATATCCCATTGGCATGCTCCGGATCTTTGATCCGGCCAACGGTGATCACCGGGATGTTCACAGTTTTTTTCACAGCCTCAGCCAGGTGCACAAAACAGCCCTGGGGGGTGTACATGGAAGGAATGGTCAACTCTGTGGACCCGTAGACCCCACCGGAAATATGAAGATATACCACGCCTGCCTTTTCCAGCAGCGGGGCAAGGCGCACGGTGTCTTTGAGTTCCCAACCATTTTCAATATAATCCCTCCCGTTGATCCGGATGCCCACGGGAAAGTCTTTGCCTGCCCGGTCCCGGACGGCTCCCAGGATCTCAAACAAAAACCGAGTCCGGTTCTCAAAGGACCCGCCATATTCATCGGTTCTTATATTGGAATTGGGCGCCATGAACTGGTTGATCAGGTATCCGTGGGCCCCGTGGATTTCAATAAAGTCAAACCCGGCTGTACGGCACCGCCTGGCAGCATCCCCAAAACAGGCGACCAGTTCTTTGATTTCCGCAATTTCAAGGGCCCGGACCTCGCCTTTCACAACAGCCGGAGCCGGGATGGCGGAAGGGGCAACCTTTTGAGGGAGATAGGATTGACGCCCCCCGTGCATGAGCTGGACCCCGAATCGGGTATCATACTTTTTTACTCGGTCGACCATTCTTTTTAAAGAAGGAATACAGGAATCATCATACATCTGGGGAAGATCCGGCAATTCCTGGCCGCCCGGATGGACACTGCCACCCCCCACCAGCATCATGCCCACTTCTCCTTTGGCCCGCTCCACAAAATATTCAATGAGCTGGTCTGTGACATGGCAATTGCCATCCACTCCAAAGTTGATACTCATGGCAGACATCATCAGCCGGTTCTTGACCGTCATGTTTCCTATTTGAATCGGGTTGAAAAGGTGGGACAGCATATAGATCAGACTCCCTTTATTTAGATCCAATTGAGTTGAACACGTAAAATCTGACTATAGGCAAATTTTGGTTTCCTGCACAAGTTTTTTTTCCCCGCCCCGGAGATCCTCTGCTTTAAAAACCGGGTATCAAGTATCTTCCTTGGCGACCTGCTCAAGCAAAGAAGCCACAAGAACAGCAAACTCCGGGACAGCTTTCTTCCCCTTGATCACAGCCTTGCCCCGAACCGACTTGAAGAACCGGACACAGGTATTTCGCTGACCCAGGGAAAGCGTGGTGGTTATTCCCAGTTTCGGAAAAACTTTCTTTGGATTCTCCCCGGTACCCACTCCATCCCTGCGGCCATGGGGCCGGTTGATCATATGGGCGTAATAGATCAGGGCACGGTCCATCAGCACATAGAGGAACTGAAGATTTTCATTGGGTCCCACCTGGAGCCGGTCCCCGCCCAAGCGGATGCCGAGACCGGTTTTCCGGGCGATTTTTTTGCCGCCAAAAAGGGCGGAACCCGCCCCCAAAAGGCCTCCGATAGCGGCAAACACCCCGAAGGAGGTGCCGCCGGCAGCTGCATCAATGGCAACCCCCATGGTGCCGCCCAGAACCGCCCCGGCGCTTGCCAATTGTCCTTTGGTCAGCCCCAGCAATTCCCAGGTCTGCTGGGAAAACACATCATGCTGGAGCAGGGAATAGTCTGGCAGGGGATACTCATACAGCCTGTGCTTAAACAAGGATTTTATCTGTGCAAACATCTCTTGTTCAATTTTTCGGATACCCTGTTGAAAGGAGAGATTAAGCCGTTCCCGGGCCAGAACTTTATCCGACTTGTCGGTCAGTTTTTCAGAGACAAAAAAACACAGGCTTTTTTCCAGGCCAAGGGTAATATAGGCACAGGCCAGGCGATTTCGTTTCTTCCACTCCCCTTTAAAAGCCAGGATCACCCGTGAAACTGATTCTTCCCATTCCTGGTCAATGGATTTCAAACTTTCGAGCATGCGAATCCGCTCGTTGAAATCAGCGGTATTGGAATTAAACACCCGGGTGGAATTAAAACATTTACGGAACTCCTGTTTCCATTCATGGGTATAGTCTTTTTGGGTCTGCTTGGAATTGATAATGGCCATACGGGGCCTGCCTGTGAGACGAAGGATTTCCATCTCCGCAATATCATCCTCCCGGACCGGCCTTGCGCCGTTCACCACATAAATAATGCCCGCCCCCCGGGCAACCGGAGCCAAAAGTGCGCACTCGTCTGCAAAAAAAGGATCCTGGCCAAAGGTTTCAATAAACCGATCCAGAATTTTTCCAGGATCTCCTTCATAGGCCCTGAACCAGGCAAGGGTCTGCCGGGGTGCCTGGAACCCGGGAGTATCCACAAACCGGATAATCTTTTCCCCATCTATTTCAACGGTGTAGGCCTGGGCAACACTTGTTTCCCCGGGGAAGGGGCTGATCCTTATCCGGTCGTCCTCGGTAAGGGTGGAAACCACGGAAGACTTGCCTTCATTGGGGTGACCCAGAACTGCAAATTCCGGGATAGGAGAATTCATCATTTATACACCCTTTCCAGCAGAATATCGGGGTTGCCCAATTGATGGATGGCGCGTTTCCACACCTGAAAATTCACATCCTCGCTGTCCACGACAAAAATTT
Source organism: Desulfobacula sp. (assembly GCA_013792075.1). Classification (GTDB taxonomy): domain Bacteria; phylum Desulfobacterota; class Desulfobacteria; order Desulfobacterales; family Desulfobacteraceae; genus NBML01. The sequence continues at coordinate 2,537 of VMSR01000007.1, read as the reverse complement.
TTTCCCCAGGGGTCTGGGTCAACAATATCCACAAGGGCCTGTCCGCAAACACCTGGGTTTTCAACTGGACAAAATAATACAGCAGTCCCCGGATGGGGGGCTGCCAGACCTCCTGGAGCACGATGATCTGATCCGGCAACTCTTTTGTAAGGGAAACAAGCAATTCTCTATCTTGGGAATAGTCAAAGGAGACGGGGATGATGGCGGTCACTCCGACGCACAATTGCTGGTTGATAAACCCGATGACAGCATCCTGCGTATCCGCCCCATACACAGAACCGGATGCCAGAACCAGGGCACGGGCGCCCTTGGCTTGAAACTGCCTGGCCGAATCCATTTGAGGTCCGGGTTCAACCGATGAATCCGGCTGCCGGCCCATGGATGGCGCCTCGGACCGGATATCCATTATGGGAGACTGCATCTGGACCAAAAGCTTTTTAAACCGGGGTTTTTCAAAATCAAATTGGACAAGGGCTTTTTTCTGTGCCAGAACAGATGCCATGATCAATACAAGCCGCGGCAAGATGGCATAGAACACGATGCCAAGGCACAGAAACGGCCACCAGGAAACCAGATCTTTTGTGGCAAGACTGGAAATCCCTTCCTTGAGCAGAATCCTTGACCCTTCTATCTGTTCATGGCTCGGAAGGGCAAGGTCTTGGGGTACAAACCAGGACCAGGGGAGGGCGATCATGGACAGGGCCCCATGGATGCGGACACTTGCCGTCACCAGGGTGGATTGCCAGCCAAAGGCCAAGTCGCTGACCGTCACCCGGAACAGGGTCCCTCCCAAGGCGCCCAAGGAAAACGAGATTGAAAAAAAAGAAGAGAGCCGAAAAAAAGGCCAGAAAAAAATGTCTTTGTATTCCCGGTTTCTCATTTGGATCAAGGCTGCGATATATTCAATGGACGCCATGCCCTTCTCTCCCCCTTTTATCTTTTTTAAAAGCCCTGGGAGCCCTTTAAAAAAGACCGCAGACAAAAGGGCATGGACAAGGGAAGGCGCGTTTCGGCCGGCGCCGATCTTTCGTCTTACAAATCGAACGGCCAGCATAAAAAGGGTCAAGCCAGACAGCAGCACCTGTAAAAGAATAAAAACAACAAAAAAAAGGGTAACATTAACTGGCCGGGTACCGTGGTAGGCCAGAAAGGAATAGGCCAGGCAGATGCCGGACAAAAACCCTGCGATCAAAAGCCCATAGACACTCCATCGGTACAGGGATGCAAATAGGGTTCCCGGCAGGATGACCCTTGCCTTTTCTGTGGCCTCATGGAAAAACACCAGCCTTCTGTACTCAAGCCATGAAAACAGCAGACGGGTATCATCCATGCCCGGGGGATCCAGCTGATTGAAAATTTCCCGGTCCCTTGCCAGTGTCGTTTCCCGTTCCTCACCTGAATCCCTTTGGTCGTCCACGCTCAAAAGGTAATCCAGGTCAATGATGTCCTTCAAATGAATGGTCATGTTTTTTCTTAGCAGATCACCGCGTTTTTAACAATTGCCTTTGAAAATTCATCCAAAAGGATGGAACTCAATTGCCACCGATGCCAGTAAAGATCCACCAAAACAGGGGTGTCCGGCGCAAGGTCCACAAGAAGACCTTTTTTAATATGGGCAAGCCCCTGGAGGTCCGGCACCATGCCATAGGCCAGTCCGTCCAGAATCATCCCGACAAATTTTTCCGAAGAGGGTACGTAATGAATGGGGATTTTTGGGGCCGGAACTTTTTTGGGGTTGGTTGCCAGGGTGATGGCCTCTTTAAAATATGTTTTTAAAAACCGTGAATGCAGGTCGTCCCTACGATTGAAGATAACGGCTGGTGCCTTTTCCAGGCCGTTCTTTCCAAACCCCCGGGGAAAATAGGTCTTCACAAATTGCGGTGCGGCCACCATCCGATAGGTCATGGTGCCGATGGGGGTGACAGAGCAGCCCTGGACAGGTCTGTCTTCCGAACTGATACAGCCGGCCACCTCCCCGTTTCTGAGCAGTCGGTGGGTTTGCTCCTGGTCATCCACCTTCAAGTCCAGGAGCACACGGTTTTCCCCTAAAAAAAGAGTCACTGCCGGGAAAAACCAGGTGGCCAGGCTGTCTGCATTAATCCCGACGGCAAACACCTGGAAATTTTCCTGGGCCAGGGGCGTTAAAGAGCATGTAAGATCAGCCTCAAGGCTCTGCACCTGGATATAATGTTTGAGCAAATGCTTTCCTTCGGGCGTGGGCGCCGGCGGAACCGTCCGGGTCACCAGAAGGGTCCCCATTTGGTCTTCCAGCAGCTTTATCCGCTGGGACACAGCGGACTGGGTGAGGTTCAACCGAAGGGCGGCCTTATCAAATCCACCCTCCTGGATCACATTGGCCAAAGCCTGTAATAATTTATAATCCAACATGGGCCATTATTATCACAAATCCGTCCCGCCTTGCATAAAAAAAAGAGGGTCGGCTTAAAATTTAAAAAATTCAACACGACCCCCTCCAAAGCCTTTGAAAAAAGAGCAGACCTGCCCCGGGCATTGTTCTTGCCCAAAAACCAGGTCTG
>VMSR01000251.1 GCA_013792075.1 Desulfobacula sp. | reverse complement strand
TTTATCCCCGAGGTTATTTTCAAGAACAAGGGAATTTCCGATGGAAAGAGAAACCGGTTCAGATGATCCGATGATGGCGGCAATATCCTGCTCTCGTTCAATGAGGAACCAGATCCAGGTTAAAAATTCATTGCCAAGAAAAATGTGTTTATTATAGGCGGTGGCGATATCAAGCATGGTTATCCTTTTGATATTTTAAGGGAGATAGGGAGAGCACCCGGTCTTTTTGGGCTTCTGAAAATCCAGATTTTGTTTCAGTAATGGTATAGGGAAACAGCCGGATGGGCTTTAAACCAAAGGAGTTTAAAAAAATGGTTTCAAATAATTCATTGGCGGCTTTCTGGGTGGTAAACAAAAAAAGATTTTTGTCTTCATAGCTCCACAACACATCATAAACACTGGGGATGGAAGGAATTTTATGCATGAGCACATCCAGAACAATTTATTTAATCTCTGTTTTTTCATTTTTTGATAAAAAATCCCGGCCGGTTTCTTGTTTTTTTTTATCAATTGCAATGGCCATGTGTTTTTGAATTAATTTGTTTTGGATTGATTTTTTATCAATTCTTAAAGAAAAGAGAAAATAGGAGCCGAAAATAAAGGAAAATTTTTCAAAATCAGGATTATAGGGGCTTTCATAGGGGGTCCACCCGGCTGAAAGTTCATCGTATTCACTCTCTATTTTTGGTATGGCATTTTCAATTAGCCCGTTTCGAACCTCATCCATTACCGCGTTCTCAAATTTACCCTCAATGTGGTAGCGGCTCATGGAATGAGTTGATGATATCAAACCCATATAAACTCCTTAAAAATATAAATATTTATTTTAATTAAATAATATGTCTTAGAATCAAAAAGTTAAGCCTAACATATTTTAATCAAAAACAACAGAAAATCCATTTAAAACATCATAAAAAATCGGTTGTTTTTCAAATAAATAAAGGGAAATGACGTAGAAAAATTAAAACCGATTATTTTATAAATTCAATTCAATCGTTATAAAAGATTTATTATAAAAAGCTTGTTTTTGTTTGAGCATTTACAAAATAAAGAATTTATTATATGAGGTACTGGTTATATTGGGATTATAAACGTTCTCATTACTATACAACGAGGTGATATTTATGAAAAAAAGAATGCAGACGATTGATGGAAATACTGCAGCTACCCACGTGGCATATGCCATGAGTGAAGTGGCTGCCATATATCCGATTACCCCTTCAAGTCCTTTGGGTGAGATAGCAGATTCCTGGGCTGCAAAGGGTAGAAAAAATATATTCGGTCAGGTATTGAATATAAAACAAATGCAGTCTGAAGCAGGAGCCGCAGGAGCGGTCCACGGATCTCTTGCCGCAGGTGCGCTTACCTGCACATTTACGGCTTCCCAGGGTCTTTTGTTGAAAATACCCAATATGTTTAAAATAGCCGGTGAACTTCTTCCCAGTGTTTTTCATGTGACTGCCCGCTCGATTTCCGCCCATGCCCTGTCTATTTTCGGAGATCACCAGGATGTTATGGCTGCCCGGCAGACCGGATTTGCCATGCTGGCATCCTGTTCTGTCCAGGAAGCACAGGATATGGCCCTTGTGGCCCATCTTGCCACGGTTGAAGCCCGGGTGCCTTTTCTGCATTTTTACGACGGGTTCAGAACCTCCCACGAAATCCAGAAAATAGAGATGATCGAAACCGAAGAAATGGCATCCCTTTTTAATTATGATGCCTACCAGGCGTTTAAAAATAGGGCAATAAACCCTGAACACCCTGATACAAGGGGAACCGCCCAGAATCCGGATATTTATTTCCAGGGCCGGGAAGCGGCCAATGGATATTACCTCAAGGTTCCGGCCATTGTTAAAGCTTATATGAAAAAGGTTGGGGATCTGACCGGCCGGTATTATAAACCCTTTGATTATGTGGGGGATCCGGAAGCCGACCGGGTGATTGTGGCCATGGGCTCCGGGTGTGAAGCTATTGAAGAGTCTATTGCCAAGCTCAACAGCCAGGGCCAGAGACTTGGACTTGTAAAGGTCCGCCTGTACAGGCCCTTTGATGTACAGGCTTTTTTAAACACTATCCCGGCAACCGTAGAGACCCTAACAGTTCTTGACAGAACCAAAGAACCCGGTGCTATTGGGGATCCCCTTTATACAGACGTTTGCACAGCATTTATGGAACACGGCCAGGGCCCGAAAATAGTCGGCGGTCGATACGGTCTTTCTTCCAAGGAGTTCAATCCCTCCATGATCAAGGCCGTGTATGACAACATGAAAGTTGTATCTCCCAAGAACCATTTTACAGTGGGGATCGTGGATGATGTTACCCATACTTCCCTTGAGGTGATCAAGGGATTTGATCCAGCACCTGCAGGAACCATTTGCGCCAAATTCTGGGGTCTGGGGTCCGACGGAACCGTTGGTGCCAACCAGTCTGCCATCAAAATCATCGGGGACAACACCGATAAATATGCCCAGGGGTATTTTGCCTATGATTCCAAAAAATCAGGCGGTCTTACCGTATCCCATTTAAGATTTGGGGATGTGAAGATTCAATCCACCTACCTGATTGAAAATTCTGATTTTGTTGCCTGTCATAAATCCAATTACATGGAGATTTATGACGTGCTCAAAGGTCTCAAGGAAGGAGGGACCCTTCTTCTGAATTCCGAATGGTCCTTGAAGGATATGGAAAAAAATATTCCGGGAGATGTGCGCAAGACCATTTACGATAAGAAATTAAATTTTTATAATATTGATGCCGTAAAAATTGCCGGGGAAGTCGGACTTGGCAACCGTATCAACATGATCATGCAGACCTGCTTTTTCAAACTGGCCAATGTACTGCCCGTGGAAGAGGCCATTGGTCTGCTGAAAAAAGACATCCAGGTCATGTTCGGTAAAAAAGGCGAAGCTATTGTAAAGATGAATATCCAGGCAGTGGATAAAACCCTGGAAAACTTAAAAAAAGTGAAAGTGCCCAAATCCTGGAAAGACGGCGTCAGACAAGCGGGTGAAACAGAGAAAGCCACCCCCTTTGTAAAAAATGTCATGCGCAAAATAAATGCCCAGGACGGGGATGATCTTCCAGTCTCGGCATTTTCCGTGGACGGTGTGTTTGAGCAGGGAACAGCCCAGTATGAAAAACGCGGGGTGGCCATTAATGTGCCCGAATGGATTCCGGAAAATTGTATCCAGTGCAACCAGTGCGCATTTGTCTGCCCCCATGCCGCCATTATTCCCATTGTGGCCAAAGAAAAAGAGCTTGCTGCTGCCCCCAAAAGCTTTGTCACGGTTGACGGCAAGGGCAAGGGAATGGATGCGTTTAAGTTCAGAATTCAGGTGAATCCCCTGGATTGCCAGGGGTGTGGTAATTGTGCCGATATCTGTCCTGCCAAAATAACGGCCCTTGTGATGAAGCCCCTGGCCGGCCAGGTCGCAGCAGAAAAAGACAACCACAAGTTCTCTTTAAGCATTCCCTTTAAGACGGATATTCTCAAACGGGATACGGTCAAAGGAAGCCAGCTGTACCAGCCCCTGCTGGAGTTCTCCGGCGCCTGTGCCGGCTGCGGTGAAACCCCCTATGTTAAAGTGATTACCCAGCTGTTTGGTGAAAGAATGACCATTGCCAATGCAACCGGGTGTTCGTCCATATGGGGTGGATCTGCCCCTTCTACTCCCTATTGCACCAATGCAGACGGTCAGGGTCCGGCATGGGCAAGCTCTTTGTTTGAAGATGCGGCGGAGTTTGGCTATGGCATGATGCTGGCAGTGAATGCCAGGAGAAAGACCCTGACATCCAAGGCGGAAGAGGCCCTTAAAACAGATGTTTCACCTGAGGTAAAAAAGGCCCTTAAAGGATGGTTGGCAGGAAAAGAAGATGTAGAAGAATCTAAAAAATACAGCTTTGCCCTTAAAACATTGCTAAAAGATGAAACTTCCGGGCTTTTAAAAGATATTTACAATGAAAAAGATGTTTTTGTAAAGAAATCCCATTGGATATTCGGAGGTGACGGCTGGGCCTACGATATCGGGTTTGGCGGTCTGGACCATGTTTTGGCTTCCGGAGACAACATCAATATCCTGGTCATGGATACAGAAGTTTATTCAAATACCGGTGGACAGTCTTCCAAGGCCACTCCCACAGGCGCCATTGCCAAATATGCGGCTTCGGGTAAAAAGATTGGTAAAAAGGATCTGGGAAGGATGATCATGAGTTATGGATATGTGTATGTGGCATCCATATCCATGGGCGCCAGCAAGACCCAGACCATGAAGGCCATCCTTGAAGCTGAAAGTTATCCCGGACCTTCCCTGATTATCTGTTATGCCCCCTGCATCAACCAGGGTATCAGAAAAGGCATGGGCAAGTCCCAGCTGGAAGGTAAATTGGCAGTTGACTCCGGTTATTGGCCCTTGTACCGGTACAACCCCCAGCTTGTTCAGGAAGGTAAAAATCCCTTTACCCTGGATTCAAAAGCCCCGGATGGAACGCTCCAGGATTTTCTTGGCGGTGAAGTCCGGTTTGCGGCTCTGGAAAAAAGTTTACCCGAAGAATCCAAACGCTTGAGAGCCAAAATTGAAGGGGAGGTGAATGACAAATACACCATACTCAAGATGATGGCCGATGCCGGAAAGGATAAAAAATAAATTTTAAATATAGAATATAAGTGAAAAAAGGGCTGGAAATTAATTTTCCAGCCCTTTTTTTTTCGGACACCCAAAATTTTTTTTGATCTAAAAGCTTAAAAAGCCTTTACACAGCTCGTTTCTTTGTATATTTTGCCAGAAACTTAAGAAAGTAAGATTAAATGACATAAAAACAAAAAGCAGCCTGCAGCCATATGAATATAAACGAACGAACAATAGAAGTTAAGCGCCTTGTAGCCATCTATCCCAAACGATTCATTATGGCGACCAGCCTGTTGTTTATATTAACGTCAGCTGTTCCGGTTGTTGATATGAAGAGCACTTCTTTTCCAATGATGTCACAAAGTGTCTCTGACGTCAGTGCGCCCGAGTCCATGGTCTCTTCCCAGAAAAAAACCATTTTGGGAACCATAAAAAACGGAGACACGGCATCCTCTTTGCTCAATACCTATTTACCCTTAAAAACAATTTATGACCTGAATGACAGGAGCAATGCTGTCTTTCCCCTGACCGGGATCAGAAAAGGACATTCCTATAAAATAAGCCTGCTGGAAGACATGCTTGTGGGCTTTGAGTATGAAATAAATAAAGAGGACAGGTTGGTAATCCAGAAGGAAGCGGATACCTATTCCATTTCAAAAATTCCCATTGAATATAAAATCAGGGAAGAAACGATATCTATGGAGATCCTGACCTCCCTGGCTGAGGCGGTTAAAAAATTTGGAGAAGAGCCCGTGCTTGCCTGGAAACTGGCCGATATTTTTGCCTGGGATATTGATTTTACGAGGGATATCCACCCGGGAGATAAAATCAATATACTTGTGGAAAAGAAATATCGAAACAATGCTTTTTACGGGTATTCAGACATTAAAGCGGCATTTTTTACCAATAACGGGGTTGAATATAAAGCGTTTTTATATGAGGATGCCACGGGTCGTAAGGGGTATTACACAGAAGAGGGAAAGTCCCTGAAAAAAGCCTTTTTAAAGGCACCCCTGAATTTTTCCCGCATCTCTTCCAATTTTTCAAAACGCAGGTTCCATCCCATCTTAAAAGAATACCGAGCCCACAAGGGAGTGGATTACGCGGCCCCTAAAAATACCCCTATTAAAAGCGTTGCAGATGGCATCATCGTCAGTATCGGGTACAACAATACCATGGGTAAAAATATCACCATCCGCCATTTTAACGGGTATGAAACCCGTTATTATCATATGAATAAATATGCCGGGGGCATGAAAAAAAATATAAAAGTGTTTCAGGGCGATGTGATCGGGTTTGTGGGGAACACAGGCCTTGCCACGGGAGATCACTTGTGTTTTCGCATGAGCAAGCAGGGAAAAGTCGTGAATCCTCTCAAACAGACCACTGTTAGTGCAACGCCTGTGTCGAAAAAAGAAATGGCCGGATTTCTGGCCCAAACAAAAGCAGATACAACAAAAATCATTTCTTCCCAGAAACTGGCCCGGTCAGACCTTTAACCATAGGGAGTAACCACCCGGTAAAATGGTAAATTTAATTCGAGAAAAAGCGGTTAAAGGGCTGGAACCGGGAGACTCATTTACCTATACTCGCAGGTTTACAAAAAAAGAAACCATGGATTTCGGGGACCTGACCCAAGATTATAATCCAGTCCACTATGATACCCGCTGGACAGACGAAAAAGGATTTGAGGGACTGATCTGCCATGGGCTGCTGGTCGGGGGAATGATCTGTGAATTTGGCGGCCAGGTGGGCTGGCTTGCAACCGGCATGAGTTTTAAGTTCTTAGGACCGGTCTATTTTAATGACACCATCCAGTGCCGGGTGACCATTACCCAAATTGACGCAAAAGGGCGGGCAGAGGCTGAAGCTGTTTTTACCAACCAGGAGAAAAAAAAAATAGGGATTGCCTCCATGACCGGCCGGCTGCCCCTGGAAAAAGAACGACAGATTTTATCCCGGATGGTGGCAGAAGGGGATATTTCCAATAAATTGGCGGAAAAACCCTATGGTATGAACGGATAAGTTATAACGCTGCCAGCGCGTTGGGTTCGTTTCGCCTATTTTTCAGGAAATAGCGCATTCCACAAAAGCCGGGGCAGTCCCTGTCCTGGCCGATAGGACTTCCCCCCCACAAACAAGGTATTGGTTTTGAGCCTGAACAGGTCGCCTTTGTCCATTACCAGAGGGTTTTGGTCCAGGATGACCATGTCGGCGATTTTCCCTGTTTCAAGGCTTCCCCTGTCCGTATCGTCAAAAGAGGCCCAGGCCGTTTCATGGGTAAACATCTTCAAGGCTTCCATTATAGAAACAGATTGTGAAGATTCATAATGGTTGCAGGCGCAATACATGCCAAATGCCGGATCCGGCAATGTCACAGGCGCATCGGATCCGCCCGATACATGGATGCCCATATCCAGCATGGTCCTGAAGGGGGAAATCTCATTGACCCGGGATCCCAGGATGCTTTCAAGGTAGGCATAGGGCTCCAGGTCCAAATTAAGAAGGGCGGGCTGGGCAGCAATGCCGATTTGGTGGGCGGCACAGAGATCCAGGCTTTTTTGGCCCATGAGGGAGGCATGGATAATACTATGGCGATGGTCTTGTCTGAAATTGTTTTTCAATGCCCTGTCAAAGGCCTGGACTGCTTGTGCAACCGCGGCATCCCCAATGGCATGGAGCTGGATCTGCAATCCCCTGTCGTGTGCATCCTGGACAAAATCATCCACCTGGCGGTCGGTGTAAAAAAGGATTCCCTTGTTATGGGGGTCTTTTTCATAGGGCCGTAAAAGGGCGGCATCGCAGGAACCAAAACACCCGTCCAGGGCTGTGGCAAAACAGCCCCCGATCCTGGGCAGCTTCCGCTTTAACACTTTTTTGGTTTCCATGGTCTGGAAAAAGACCCTGAACTGGAAAGGGTTGGAAAGCCCCCGTGCAAGGAGGCGGACAAGGTCCACGTCCAGGTCCAGCACAAACCCGACCCCCTCGGCCGGATGAACCAGACAGATTCCCTTGGCTGCCATGGTATCCACGGCCCTGAGCATGTGTTTGACCAGGGAAATCACAGAAACCTTTGAGGTTATATAGTCTGTGGCTGCAAAAAAAGCCTCCTGGAAAAGCTGTCCTGAGTCCCCGTTATATCCCCTGAGTTTTTTTATCTTGTCCGGTAAAAGATTTTTCATGGCGGTATTGATGACCGAGGCGTGGCCATCGTATTTGATGAGCATGGTCGGTCTTTTTTCCATTTTATCCAGCTCAGGTCTTGTGATCATCCGCTGTTCAACAAGAGAGTTGGCCGATATGCCGAACCCGAGAACCACCTTTGGGTCTGTTTTTCGAACATAACGGGAAAGAATATCCGAAAGGGAAGAAAAATCTTCGGCATCCCTTACGTCCAGGGTGGATGAAATAAGGGAATAGGATGAAAAATGGAGATGGGAATCGGCAAAAGCGGGGATCAGCGCTTTTTCACCCAGGAGGAGCATCTTTTTTTCTGAATATTTTTTGGGCAGTTCATTTCCCGCATAGGCGATTCGTCCATTTTCTTCCACAAGATATTCACAGACCGTATCGTTTTTGTCGCAGGTAATGATCGTTCCTTTAAATATAGTCATGGCAATTCCCTATTTTTGTTATGGCCTATTTTTCTATGTAATCCCTTGTAACACACTTTAAATGGAAATTTGATCGGAAAATAAAATAGACTGAAATTTTCTTTAATCCGTTCTGTTTTTATAAGCAGAACCGGCCTTTACCCCTTGATCTAAAAGTTTTGTCATGTTAAACTTTTTTCTCTTTTTTTAAATATATTTAAAAAAAATGAAACCAAGGAGGAAAGACAATGCCGCCCCTGATGGAAAATAAAGTCAAGGAAGAGGTTGCTGCCCTGAACCTGGGCAACAAGATCAGGAACCTGAGAAAACAAAGGGCCCTGACCCTTCAGGAAGTCTCTAATTTGACAGGCCTTTCCAAACCCTTGCTTTCCCAGATAGAAAACAATCTTGCCGCTCCGCCCATTGCCACCCTGATCAAAATATCCACGGCCCTTGGGGTGAAAATTTCCCATTTTTTTCAGGATCAGAACATGGAGGACCGGATTGTCGTGGTCAAAAAAGATGAGCGGTACAGCGTTACAAAGCTGTTTCATCATAAGAATGAATCCCGGGTCGGGTATCGGTGGGAATCTCTGGCCTATCCCATGGTGGAAAAACAGATGGAGCCCTTTGTGGTTGAAATAGAGCCCAGGGAGGAAAAAGATCTGTTGTTCAACGACCATTTAGGAGAAGAGTTTCATTTTATCCTGGACGGGATTGTCGAATTCAGAAGTGCAGAGCAGCTCCACCACCTGGAAAAAGGCGACAGTATTTATTTTGATTCCAGTATTCCCCACGCCCTTCGCGGGATCAACGGGGTGGCAATCTCCCTGATTGTTATTTTCGCCTCAAAATAATGGTCTGAAAGACCAGGGTCGGGTTTGTATCAATAGCTGAAGCCAAAGGCCATGGAGACATTGCTGCTTCGATAGTCCATGATCTGGGAATCGCCTTTGATCCCATAGACGGTCGAGTATTTATCATGTTCGCCCATGATGGAGAAATTGAAGTTCTCGGTCAGGCGGACCCCCAGCCGGACAGCCAGGCCCATGGAGCTGAACCCTCTGTAAGGAAAGGATAGATCCCTGAAATCATCTTTCTCAGAATACTGGAGCATCATGGACAGGGACCATTGCTGATTGGCGGGCAATAATACCGTATTTAAGCCGAACATCCATTCCGGGGCGTTCAGAATATCTTCATTCTCCCGGGCATAGTCATAGAAGGTGATGGAAGGGACGAGGCTGAGCCAGAGGCTGGGTGTGAATATCCCGGCCAGCTTGAACCCCATCCTGTCGGCCGTGGTTCCGGAAAGGTCGTCATCGGTCAGATAACCGCTGTCCTGGGTTTCTGAGGTGAATTCAGGCCATGTGCTATAGACTTCGAAATTCTCATGGATGGTGGTTATATTGATATCAAAGCCCTCGGACAGGGTATGGGCATAACCGATCTCATGCAGATACTGCCGGGAGTCATCCAGGTTCAGGGGTTCAAAGGCAGGGTTTTCCATTTCCCTCTGAATGGTCCAGGCACTGGTGCTGAAATCCTCTCTTGTGTAACTTATGAGGCTGCCATTATCATGAAGCGGTATCTGAAAGGTGCTTTCAAATCTCACTTGACCGGAGTCAAAATCCGAACTCATGTATTCATGGCGCTTGGTCCCCACAAATCTTTTTTTCCAATAGCGTTCATCCAGTCCTGAGACTGTAATGCCTTCGGAACTGCTGGCGTGAATAAATTTATTATCCGAGAGATAAACCCCGACGTGGTTGATTCTTTTTTTTTCCCTTGTTGCTGAAAAAGATAAGATCCCCGGACTGAATATCATTTTTATCGATTTTCTTGAGATCGGAAAATGTGAACTGGGCCATGGAGCTGTGGGGCAAATCAATGCCGAAGATCTGGTCATAGACCAGCCTGACAAAACCGGAACAGTCCAGGCCTTTTGTGGTGGTCCCTCCTTTGCGGTAGGGGATGCCGACATATTGATTGAGCCGGTTTTCAAACTCCTGGTCCGTCAGACCGACGGCGGATAGTGAATATGCGGGTTTTGTCTCCATCCCAAAGGCAAGGGATGTCGACAGAATGACGATCAGGATGTAAACCAATCCGGTACAAGTTTTCAGAAAAAGAGGGCGGAGCTGTTTATGCATTTTTTCCCGTCAATAGGTGGTTTTTCGCGTGGGCGGAAAATATTTGTTCAGCCTCTCCTGCCTAAAAAGGTCATTCGTTTCATATCCTTGGCCCCATGCCGATATTGCTGCGCCATGGGGATATTTCCCCGATACTTATCAGCACCGCGATTACAAGGCAAGCAGATAGTACAAAAATAGTAAAAAAAACGTGAAATCTCGGATCAAATAGATTAGAACACCTGTTTTGGTTCTGGTGCGCAAACGCTTCTCCTGGTATAAAGACAATAGCAAAAGGGATACAAAATGATGAGCAAGGTGTCGGGTGGCTTTATGAATAAGGATATGGATTTTTTGGCCAGGACTGCCGAAGAATTTTTCAGGGACTATGGCACCCCCAAGCTGCTGGGCAGCAAGATTGCCTTAATCTTTAAGGGCTGTGAACCAGAACATCGGTTTGATATGCTGCTTTCGGCCTGGGGGTATGGGCAGGATGCCAATGGATTTTTCCACGCCCTGGTTGGTGCCGTCTCACAGTCGTCTTATCAGCGATCCCCAGAGAAAATTGTCATGAATACCCTCCCTCTGCCAACCCTGTTTTTATACAGGGTGCTTGAAGTCCTGGATTCTTCAAACGCCCTGGTCTCCGTGAAAAACATTGACCAGCTTGCAAAAAAGGCAGGCATTTTTGTGGGAGATGATATCCGGGATCAGGTGCAACAGGTCATGGATCTGTATCCGGTTCGGCTTTCTGATCACGTTATCCGACAGTCAAAAGTTTCACGGGCAGTGGCAATACAATATTTCCCCTTTGCCGAAGAGCTGGACCCCAGGGGCCATATCATCACCTTTGACGGCCATTTTAAAAAAGGATTGCTGGAGCAGATGTACCAGAACCGTGTGATCTTCCTTTTGGACATGCGCTGTCCGGTTTATTGCCGGTTTTGTTTCAGGAAACATAAACATTTTCGCCGGGAAAAAAGTCCCGGTGTGGCAGATGTCAAGGAGGCCGTTGCCCGGGTTAAGGATCTTCCGACGGTCAAGGAGATTCTCATTACCGGCGGAGAACCGCTTTTGAACCGGGAAAACATGGAAACGGCCCTTACCGGGCTCATGGAAATCGACCATGTAAACACCCTGCGAATTGCCACCAGATCCATTGCCTATTATCCCCATTTGTTTTTAAAGAACAACAGGGAATACCTGAGTTATCTGACATCAAAACAGGCTGAATGCATCAAAAGGGGCAAGGGTCTCGAGATCGGGGTTCATTTTGTCCATCCCGATGAGGTTTCCCTTCAGAGTCTTGATATTATTTCCGATCTTGTCCGATCCGGTATTCCCGTTTATGTACAGACACCGTTTTTAAACAAGCTAAACAACAGCGGTCCTGTTCTGGCAAGGCTGTTTACCCTGCTGAGAAATGCCGGGGCCCAGATTTATTATATCTTTACCCCCTGCCATCCCATCCACGGCACCCAGACCTATTGGACCCCGATATCCGAATCCATAGCGGCCCATCGCTATCTGCGGGCCCATCTGTCGGACAGGTGCATTCCCAAGCTGTGCACGGCCACGCCTCTAGGAAAAATGGAATGGCATACCAGCGGCTGGGCCGTTGCAAAGGACACATCAGATCCCGATCATATCTGGATTAGGACCCCCTATTCCCGTGAGTATTTTGCGTCTGTCACAAAGGAGGACACCCTTGGCCATGATGTGACGGAGAATTCGGACGGGACTTTGAATGTGAAATGCCTCATTGACATGGGGGATACAACGCTATTCCTGGGAAACCATGCCCTTTCCGGGAAGATCCCGGAAAACAGGTCCGGTCAGCGACCCGGTCCGGAAGAATTCCAAAATATCAAACAAAGCCTTCTTTCCGGCAGGTTCTCAATCCCCTCCATCGTCAACACCCCGTCTTCAACCATTGCCCGGGTTCATAAGACCCGGGTGGAGCTGAACCTGTCCCCAAATCTGAAACAGGACAAGGCTGCCATAACCTATTATATCCGGGAGAATCCGGAAATCACGGATGTGATCCTCCATGTTCCCGATGATGGGGAATTGAATCTAAATGTTCAGCTTGACAGAATCCGCCAAATCGTGGAAGACATCTGCCTTTCGGATCATCTGGCCTGCATCCGGATCCGGTGGAAAGCCTTTCAAAGCGTTCCCGAAGCGTTTGGCCCCGGGATCATTGATCAGATCGCCGGATTGGCAAACTTCTCCGTTGCCGATCCCTTAAAAATCGAGATGGAAACCTGGTGGCTTGTTCCCGGCGAATTGCGTCCTGCCCATGGAGACCTGGTTCGAAAGCTTACCTGCCGGGGCATCCAGACCTATGCCAACCTGGCCCTGATTTCCGGACTGAATGATGATCCAATGGTTATTGCAGAAATGGCCCATGGACTTCGCTGGGCCGGCATAACCTTTCACCATGTATACGCGGCAGGCCTTGCTGTCCAGAACCGGTTCAACCGGGCTTTTCCCATTGAAACCGATCAGGTGCTTGCCATTGCCTCCCATGTCAGAAAGGTGTGTTCGGGACGGGAAATCCCCTTGTACATGATCCAGACCCCCCTGGGAGAGGTGGATTTCGGACTGACCTCGACCCTGGTCCAGCAATCGAACACCAATGGAAAAGAAGAATGGTTTCTTCGCCTGGATCCCTATTCCGGTGACTATTTTAGGGCCATGGACCCTGGTTTTACCCTGTCAAAAACAGACGCAAGGGAAGTGGACGGAACCCTGATCCTGCCAATGATCGGACTGGCCAGGTCGGGTGATTTTCCCCTATAAACGGTGATAAAAATACAGAATTCAGCCCGCCTTTTTTTCAAAAAGGCGGGCTGAATGTTTAATGTTTAAATTTTTTACGGACAAGCCCCCCCAATCCCAGGACAATGCACAGGCAGAACGATAGGATGCCGACAGCTGTCCAGGTAACCCAGGTACCGTTTCTCACAAGGTTTACAGGGTTTAAGGATGGTTCTGCAATGATCCGGCCAAGTTTTTTGCCGTACTTTGCCGGAATTTTGGGTATGCCATCCTCGTTTTTATCCTCAAAACTGCCTAAATAGTCAAAGGGGGCTTTCCATTCCTTGAGTTCCTGAATACCGTCCTGGTTTTTTTCTGCATCAATGACAGCCGATGATAATTTTTCAATGGGGGTACCGTTTTTATCTTTGGGGATAATTTCCAGGATATTATAGGTATAGCCGCCAATGACTTTCAAAAATGTTGCATTGTAGATATCTGCCGTCACACGGATAAGATTTTTATTGGCCTTGGAAAAGTCCAGTTTTTTATACCCGTTTTCCTCATCCCCGGTCCAGATATCCATAACCCGGTCAAACATGATCCGTTTGGGGTTGTAGGAAAACTTTGCACCGGCTATCTGTAAAAAATAATCCGGTCCTTTTGCAGGATGGATACTGGTGAGGATTTCAAATCCCTTTTTCAGTTCCAACGGGGTTATATACATTGAAATCAATGGATATCCCAAACTATTGTCCGGACCGATACCAAGGGGGACAGCCCTGAAAAGATCACAGGCCTGGATGTTGTTTGTTTTCCCTTGTAAAAGATTATCCCGGATCACCCCGTTTGAAATGATGGCAACATCGGCAAAGGGGTTAAAATCGTCTGAAGACTGCTTTACGGCAAAGCGTATGGAATCTGTCAGAAAGTTTCCCAGAGGAGACTCCTCCTCTGTTATCGTAAGATCGAAATCGGTCTGGGCCACAATTTTTCTGAAGGACAAGCCATTGTCCCTTAAGAAATCCTGGTCAATCTGATCTTCATAGGCCTGAATCATCTCTGAGATTTCAGGATCACCGGGAAGACTGTCATCAATGGGTATGGTCCGATAATCTGCCACCCGGACCCTTTGGTTTTCAAGGGCAAGGGTGATGTGGCCAATCTGCTTGCCGTACTCCCCGGTCTGAACAATCAGGGTGTTGTTTATGGTAATGGGGGCTTCCAAGTTTGTGTGGGTATGGCCGCTGATGATCACATCAATGCCGTCCACCTTTTGTGCCAGGAGCTCATCTTCCGATTTTTCTTTGTTCCGGTTCAGGCCGCCATGGGAAAGGCAGATAATAATGTCCGCCTTTCCCTTCAGGGTTTCTACCATTTTTTGTGCAGCCGCCACAGGATCACCGAATGAAACCGGCTTTGAAAATGGCGCTTTTTCAGCTGCGTCCTTTCCCATGAGTCCGAATATCCCGAATTTTACCCCGTCCTTTTCCAGTATGGTATAGGGGGTGATAAGCCCTTTTGCAAAGGCCTGTTCAAGGGAATCATCATCAGGGCTTTCTTCACTGAAGATCATATTGGACAGCAGAATAGCCGGCCGGTTGTCCTGTTTTTGGGCAGTTTCAAGGATTTGGGCCAGGCCCTTGGGTTTTAGATCAAATTCATGATTTCCAAGGGTGACGGCGTCATACCCCATTGCGCCGAGCAGCTTAAGTTCAAACGCCTCTTCTCTGGACAGAAGATGAAAGAAAGAACCCATGAGGAAATCCCCCCCATCCAGAACCAGAACCGGTCCCTGGGTTTGATCTTTGATCTTTTTGATTATGGTTGAGATCCGTGCAAACCCCCCCATGGTATCATCATCCAGAACGGTTTCAGGTGTATAATCCTGGTTGGGAGAAAACCCCAAAAATTGGGAATGAAGGTCATTGGTGTGAATGATGCTGATCTCTTTATTAGCCGCAGTAGCCGTATTAAAGCAAATTAAGGTGATCGCCAGGATCAAAAGAGTTTTCATAAAACGGTTCATGGTCTGTTCCTTGCTATAAAAGATAAAGTAATGGAGGCATTCTAATATCAGGATTTAGCAGAAGAAGAAGACAGCGTCAAGACTTGCTCTTGAAAGCAATTTAAGTGCGGCCCAGGGCAATCTGTTCAATGGCAGAAAATGCCGTGGCAATGGAAAGGCCTGCACCGGACCGGGTCCGCATCCAGTCTTGGCCCGCCAGGATTGAACCGGCTGCATAAAGCTTCTCATGGGCAGGGAGGTTTTTCCGGCCAAGGGGCCTGAAGCGTTCATCCGTTGTGATGCCTGCCAGGTTGACGGCATGACCCTTGGGATCAAAATAGCTTGCTGCATGCCAGTGTTCCCGATCTGTGGGTTGATCAACCCGCAGATTGAACAGGGGTTCTGTTATTCCTTTTCGATCCGAGATCAGCCCTTTGGATAAAAACCGTCCCGTGGCAAGCAGACAGGTTCCAGCCTGGATACGGGCGGCCCTGATACCTGAATGGGTATGGGTCTCCAGCACAAAGTCTTTTCCCGGGTTTTGGGACGCCAAAAGCACGCGCTGATCCGGCAATCGGGTTACACAGGTGTCTTCCAGGGCCTTTTTAAAACTTTCCTTGAGGCGGATTCCGGGCACGGATATGGGGGAGGTTGGAATTTCAAAGAGGTTAACTCCCAGAAGCCCTTCCAGGCGTTTGCGGATTTTGTCAGCCGTGTTGATACCGAGGATGGCAGGAACCCCGATGAATTGCTCTCCTTTGAGCTGTGGCCTGACCGCGGCTGCAAATTTGTCCTGGACCTGTTCTGTTTCCATGGCCTGGGCCATGAGGGGGGTAACCAGCTCTGACCGCCCGGACATCTGGGGAAAGTCAATGGCAGCAATGCGAATGTTCTGCCAGGTCGATGACAGAACCTGCTGGACAAACCTGGCCCGAAATTCGCGTAACCCGTTAAAATCCAGGAGCAGTGTGGGGTTCTTATCTCTAAAGGCCGTGACATTATGGGCCATGGTCACCGGATATCGAAAGGTGGGCTTTGCGGTTCCGAAAGCAGTAATGATTTGGCTGTTTTCCCGGGGCAGGCCGGCATAGGCCAAGCCGTTTTGCCCGAGCACATCCGTCAGTTCTCCAAAGGCTGTTTCAATGGTTGACGGACAAATTTTTGAAAAAGGATGAAAATGCCGGGACGCCTGAATTTGTGCCAGGTCCTGCCAGGGGTCTTTGCAATATCCGTTGTCGGGATGGGTCAGCCCCCAAAGATCCAGCAACCCGCTGGCATATTCAAAGGCGCCTGCCCCGCCGACCAGAATCGTGTTTATCCCGCGGTTGGCCGCAAACACGGCACCCGCCAAGCCGGCCATACCCGCTCCGATGATCACAAGATCGGTTTTAAGGTGTGTTTTGTTTTCCATTTGTCTATCCTTTTCTATCCGGGTCGACCATATCCAGGCCAAAAAAAGAACAGAACATGGCTTCGTTCAGCTCTGCCTGGGCCAGCTGGCTGTCCCAGAGAACCGGTTTCTGGCCTTTAAACCGTTCTGTGAGTAAATATTTAATATTGTCCAGTCCCTGGCCGCCGTTTATATAGGCTTCATCATACATGAAGCCGGTCACCCTCAGGCTGCAAAAGGTTCCCTGGCAGGCACCCTTGCCCAGGCGGGAGTGGATGCGAAGGGAATTTAAATCCGCCCTCTCCCTGTTCTGTTTCAGCCAGAGAATCAATTCCTTGAAATGGCTTTTGGGCACCATTTCACATTCCCACATCATATAGTCCCCGGGGTTCGTCTCCTTTGCCCAGAGTTTGACGGACATGCCCGCTTCGATGAGTTTGCTGGGGGCCTTGGACATTAAGGGGGTATCTGCCGTGGTGCAAGGGGTTGAAATCTTCAGTTTTTCAGCGGCCAGGTCAGCTGTTTTCTCAGCCATCAGCCGATAGGTGGTCACCTTGCCGCCTGTTATGGTCACAAAATTATCCACCCCATCCTTTGCATGGTCAAATAGGTAAAAGCCCCTGGAAACGGTCCGGTCATCTCCTCTGGTTTCATTTTGGCTGCGCACCAGGGGCCGGACACCGGCATAGGCCCTTATATATCGGGCTGTTTCAAGGCCGGGAACCATCTGGGCGCCCTGGTCAATGAGAAAATCAATTTCGTCAAACTCCGGTCGGATGGACTCCAGGTTGTCCAGGCGGACGGAGGTGGTGCCAAAAATGGAAACCGTTCGGCCGGGAACCAGGATGTCGCCATCGGCCGCCGGTCTGAGCCGGTTGATCACATGGGTGGTGAGCCGGTTGTGGGTGACCAGCAAAGAGCCCTTTGAATAAATCATATCCAGGCCGATTCCTGCCAATTGGGCCACCATTCCGGCCCAGGCACCCGTGGCATTGATGATCACCCGGGGGGTAATTTTAAAACACTCTCCTGTCAGACAATTTTGAACCGATACTTTCCGAATGACCTTTTTTTCCAGGGAAAACCCCATGGCCTGGCAATTGCTGTAGTAGACAGCCCCGTGTTCAATGGCCTGGTTCATGTTTTCAAGGGAAAGATGAAAGGGGTCCACAGAGGCATCGTCTACCCTGAAGACGGCAATGGTGTCTTTGGAAAGCCCAGGCTCAAGCGCCAGGGCCTCTTTTACACAAAGGGCCTGGCAAAAAACACCGGCCTTTTTGCATAGGCCCGGAAAGTCGGCGACATAGGATTCGTCGTCGCCTTTGACCGCCACATAGAGTCCTTTGGTTTCCTCAATGCAGTGGGGGGCAATCCGTTTTAGTATCCGGGCTTCCTGGGCGCATTCCGATGCAGAATCAAGATCCGATCCCACATAGCGGGCACCAGAGTGGAGCAGGCCGTGATTCCGCCCTGAAGCGCCGTCGTTAATATTTCCCTTTTCAATGACCAGAGACGAGATGCCCCGGAGGGCAAGGTCTCTGGCAATTCCCGTGCCGGTGACCCCTGCGCCGATGATCAGCACCTGGGGGGTTAGCTTTTTTTTTACCACGAGATTCTTTTGTATCCTCCCTTTGTTATCGGGCAATTTTAAATAGTTTCTCCAGGATATTCTCCATGGGGCAAAGCCCGGTAAAGGCGGACTGAAACAGATTCAGGCCCACAAAGGCCGTGAACAGATACCAATAGGGGGAAAAAAAATAACCCAGGGCCAGAGAGCCCAGGATGAAGAGCCCGGCAATGGCCCTGATGTATTGTTCCATTTTCATAGTTCACCTCATTTCTTCAAAGAGTCGTTTATAACCTATCGATAATCCTTATAATTGATCTGGTATTTTTCAGCCTTGTAGGCATATTTGCGCACGGTAATATGGATGAGTTTTGCGGCCTTATTGATATTGCCGCGGGTGTTTTTCAGGGAATCCATGAGGATTTCCTTTTCAAGGTTGGCAACCGCGTCTTCAAGGGAGAGGGGCAATGTTTTGGATTTTGTTCCGGTCTGGAGGGTGGCCGGCAGATGGTAAGAGTGAATGGCGCCTTCATTGCACAGGATAACAGCCCGTTCAAGGCAGTTTTCAAGCTCCCGGACATTGCCGGGCCAGTGGTATTCCATCATCATGTCAATGGCCGGGGTGGTGATCCGTTTGATATCCTTTGCATGCTCTTTTCGGTATTTTTCCAGAAAATGGTCGGCCAGAAGGATGATATCGGTTTTGCGCATGCGAAGGCTTGGGATGTAGATGGGAAAGACATTGAGTCTGAAATACAGATCGTCCCGGAATCTTCCCCTTTGCACCATCTCTTCCAGGTTGGCGTTGGTGGCAGCCACAATCCTTACATCCGACTTGATGGGCTTGTACCCGCCCACCCGCTCAAATTCCCTTTCCTGGAGGACCCGCAGCAGCTTGACCTGGGCGCTGGGATCCATGTTCCCGATCTCGTCCAGGAAAATAGTGCCTTTGTTGGCGATTTCAAATTTGCCTTTTTT
>VMSR01000175.1 GCA_013792075.1 Desulfobacula sp. | reverse complement strand
TCCCGGAATTGGGCTGCGCGTTCAAACTCCAGGTTTTCAGCTGCCTTTTTCATTTTATATTCCAGGTCCTTGATAATATCCCGAAGATCCAGCTCTTCTTCCCCATAGGCCCTGAGCTCTTCATTGACAGCATCCGCTGTTTGCCGGCCATGGTTTGCTGTCATGCCGTATTCAAAGGCATTGATCGTTTTCCGGATGGTGGCCGGCACGATATGGTGTCGGGTATTATATTGCCGCTGAATCTCACGCCTGCGGTCGGTTTCGGACAAGGCTTTTTCCATGGAACCTGTCTTTTTTTCCGCATACATGATCACCCGGCCAAACACATTCCGGGCAGCCCTGCCGAATATCTGGATAAAGGACCGATAGGATCTTAAAAAGCCTTCCTTATCGGCATCCAGAATGGCCACAAGGGAAACTTCGGGGATATCCAGTCCTTCCCTGAGCAGGTTGATGCCAATAAGCACATCAAAGAGCCCCCGGCGAAGGTCCTGGATGATATCGATTCGCTCCATGGTGCCGATATCGGAATGCAGGTACTTCACCTTGATACCCAGATCTGCATAATAATCGGTGAGGTCTTCTGCCATCCGCTTTGTCAGGGTGGTGACCAGCACCCGTTCATGGGCTTCCACCCGTTTGATGATCTCTTCATACAGGTCATCCACCTGGGTCTTGGCACTCCTGATCTCCACTTCCGGATCCAGAAGACCAGTGGGCCGGACAATCTGCTCTGCCACCCTTTGCCCGGATCGTTCCATTTCATAATCTGCGGGTGTGGCAGACACATAGATGGTCTGGGGAACCAGGGCCTTGAACTCCTCAAATTGAAGGGGCCGGTTGTCAATGGCAGAAGGAAGCCTGAACCCATGTTCCACAAGGGTCAGTTTTCTGGACCGGTCGGCCTTGTACATGGCCCCCAGCTGGGATACGGAAATATGACTCTCATCAAAAAACAATAAAAACCCAGCATGAATATAGTCCAGCAGGGTTGGAGGCGGCTGGCCGGGTGCCCGGCCCGTAAGATGGCGGGAATAATTTTCAATCCCGTTGCAATACCCGATCTCATTGAGCATTTCAATATCATACTGGGTTCTTTCTTCCAGGCGCTGGGCTTCTACCAGGCGGTTCTCCGCCCTTAAAAATTCCAGCCGCTGTTTCAGCTCTATGATAATGCTTTCAACCGCTTTTTTCCGGGTCTGCTTTTTGGTCACATAATGGGAGGCAGGATAGATCACCATCTGGTCATAGGATTTGAGGACGTCTCCTTTGAGGGGGTCAATCTCTGAAATCTGTTCAATGGTGTCCCCGAAAAAATCAATGCGCACAGCCCGGTCTTCTTCATAGGCCGGAAAAATTTCCAGCCGATCCCCCCTCACCCGGAAGACCCCCCTATGAAAATCCGTATCGTTCCGTGTATACTGGATTTCCACAAACCGGGCAATGACCTGTTCCCTTGAAATCTCCATTTCCTTTGTCAGGGTAACCCTCAGGTCCAGGTAATCTTCCGGTGCCCCCAACCCATAGATACAGGAAACAGAAGCCACCACAATAACATCTTTTCTGGCCAGCACCGAGCGGGTGGCCGAATGGCGCATCTTGTCGATGACTTCATTAATGGAAGAATCCTTCTGGATATAGGTGTCGCTGGACGGGATATAGGCTTCCGGCTGGTAGTAGTCATAATAACTGACAAAATATTCCACGCAATTGTCCGGGAACAGAAGTTTAAATTCATTGTACAATTGGGCCGCCAGGGTCTTGTTCGGGGCAATGATCAGACTGGGTTTTTCAACCTGACAGATAACATTGGCCATGGTAAAGGTTTTGCCAGACCCTGTCACGCCCAGAAGTACCTGGTGTTTTGCATTGTCCAGAACCCCCTTTGTCAGGTATTCAATGGCAGCCGGCTGATCCCCTGTGGGTGAATACTCCGATACCAGATTAAATAGACCCATATGCTCTTTTATCCCCTGTTCTGATTTTTTTGTACGCCCTGGATTTAAAATTAAGACGTTATTTCTTGTTATCAAGACGGATTTATGGGTAGACTATAGCATTCCCATGACAGATGACCAAGGAGATAAAAATGGAAAATGTAGCCGTCATCGGTGCAAGCCCTGACAAAGACAGATATGCCAACCAAGCCATGCGCCTCTTATCCGCCCATGGCCACTCGCCCATACCGGTGGCGCCAAAGCATGAAACCATAGAAGGCAAACAGGTCTATCGCCTGCTTTCGGATGTGCCCGGCAAAATTGATACTGTGACCCTGTATGTGAGCCCGGGCCGCCAGCAAGACATTATAGAACAGATCATCCAGACAGCTCCCCGGCGGGTGATCTTTAATCCAAACACGGAAAACCCGGCGGCCTATCCCCAATTAAAGGCGGCGGGTATTGAAGTAAAGGAAGCCTGTACCCTGGTGCTCCTGAAAACAAACCAGTTTTAGCCAATAGGAAAGAATATTTCAAATTTCACCCCATTTTCAGTGAGGTCCCATTTTCCCTCTTTTCTCCGGGCAGTGAATATGATAATTATTTAAGGTTATATTTAAACCAAATCAAAAGAGGGACAAATGGAAGAAGAGAATAAAAAAGGGCATTTCATAGAAGCCATTATCAAAGAAGACCTTCAAAACAATAAAAACAACGGACAGGTGCTAACCCGGTTTCCGCCGGAACCCAATGGCTATCTTCACATCGGACATGCAAAATCCATTTGCCTTAATTTCAATATGGCCAAACAATTCAACGGCATTTGCAATTTAAGATTTGATGATTCCAATCCAGCCAAGGAAAAACAAATTTACATTGACTCCATAAAAGATACGGTCAATTGGCTTGGGTTTGATTTTAAAACCCCTTTTTATGCCTCTGACTATTTTGACCGCCTCCATGAATTTGCCGTCCAATTGATCCGCAAAGGGAAAGCCTATGTTTGCAGCCTTTCCCCGGAACAAATGCGGGAGTACAGGGGAACATTGACTGAAAAGGGGAAAAACAGCCCCTACAGGGACCGGCCAATCCAAGAGAACCTGGATCTGTTCGACCAGATGAAAAACGGAAAATTCCAGGAAGGCGAGGTAACCCTCAGGGCCAAGATCGACATGGCCTCCCCCAATATTAACCTCAGGGACCCCATCATCTACCGGGTGAAAAAAGCAACCCACCCCAGGACAGGAGACAAATGGTGTATCTACCCCATGTATGATTTCACCCATTGCCTGTCAGATTCCCTGGAAGGCATCACCCATTCCTTGTGCAGCCTTGAGTTTGAGGACCACCGCCCCTTGTACGACTGGATCCTGGATACCTTGGAAACCCCCTGCCACCCCCAGCAGATTGAATTTGCCCGAATGAATATCAATTACACCGTCCTGAGCAAACGAAAACTCCAGCTTTTGGTAGAGCAGCACCATGTATCCGGCTGGGATGACCCCCGCCTTCCCACCCTGGAAGGTATGCGGCGCAGGGGCTACACCCCGGAAGCCATTCGAAATTTCTGCAATATCATCGGGGTTTCCAAAAAGGACAGCCGCATTGACATGGGACTTTTAGAGTCCTGTCTCAGGGATGACCTCAATGAACGCGCTCCCCGGGTCATGGGTGTTTTAAAACCCCTAAAGGTAACCATTGAAAATTATCCCGATGGAAAAACAGAAGAGATGGTTGCCATGAACCATCCCCAGAAGGAAGAAATGGGCAACCGGGCCATTGGTTTTTCCAAACAAATCTATGTGGAACAGGATGATTTCATGGAAGATCCGCCCAAAAAATTTTTCCGGCTGGGCCCGGGAAGGGAAGTCCGCCTCAGATACGCCTATCTTGTGACCTGCAAGCAAGTGATCAAAAACGAACAAGGCGAGGTAATTGAGCTGATCTGCACCCATGACCCCCAGACAAGGGGGGGCAATGCCCCGGACGGCAGAAAGGTCAAGGGCACCATCCACTGGGTCAATGCCAATGACTGTCTGGATGCAGAAGTCCGCCTCTATGACCGCTTGTTCACAGACGAAAACCCCGAGCAGGGGAACCAGGATTTTACAGAAAACCTGAACCCGGATTCCCTTGAAATTCTCAGAAACTGCAAGCTGGAAAAAAGCCTTGGGGCAACCGCACCGGGAACCGTTTACCAATTTGAGCGGCTGGGCTATTTCTGTCAGGATTTAAAAGCGTCCCAAAAAGACATGCCCGTATTCAACCGAACCGTCACCCTGCGGGACGCCTGGGCAAAAATGTCCCCAAAAGCCTGATGAACATCTGAACAAAAAGGGAAGCCTTGTAACTGGCTTCCCTTTCTCATTCTCCATATCGTTGTGATAAACAGAGTGCCTTATTCAACCCGCCATATGGTTCCCTGGGGCCCGTCCTCCAAGACAATCTTCATTGCCTGGAGCTGATCCCGGATCTCATCGGCCCGGGCAAAGTTCTTTTCCCTGCGCGCCGTGGCCCGCTGGACGATCAGATCCTCGACCATGGCAGGATCAATAGCCATGTCGGCGACCCCCTTGGCTTTTTTGGTCTTGAAATACTCCGTGGGGTCCTTCAGGAAAATGCCAAGGATACCGGAAATGGACCGGATATCTGCATACACCTGGGCCAGGGTCTCACACCCCTTTGGCTCTGGGGCGTTATGGGTACGATCCAGCAGCTTGTTCCCTTTTTTCACGGCTTCAAAAACAAGTCCCAGGGCTTTGGCTGAATTAAAATCGTCATTCATGGCTTCTGCAAACCCCTCCCATAAGGCACCCAACGTTTCTGTTTCCAGAACCATGTTCGTTCCTTCCAGTCTTTCCAGAAACGCATAGATCCGGTCCAGCCCCAGGGAAATCTCTTGCATGGAATCCTCGTTGTAATCAATGGGGCTGCGATAGTGCTTGGACAATAGAAAAAGCCGGATCACTTCAGGGGAATAATTGGCCAGCACTTCTTTTATCATGGTAAAATTGCCAAGGGACTTGGACATTTTTTCATTATTAATATCCACAAACCCATTGTGAATCCAGTATTTTACAAACTGACACCCAAAAATAGCCTCACTCTGGGCGATTTCATTTTCATGGTGGGGAAAAATCAAATCCTTGCCCCCTCCGTGGATGTCAAAACTTTCCCCCAGATATTCATAACTCATGGCCGAACACTCAATATGCCACCCAGGCCGACCCTTGCCCCAAGGGCTTTCCCAGGAAGGCTCCCCTTGTTTTGCAGGCTTCCACAGGGTAAAATCCAAAGGGCTTTGTTTTTTTTCATCCACGGCAATTCGGGCTCCGGCCCGCATGTCATCCGGATTCCGGCCGGAGAGTTTCCCATATTCTCCAAAGGAATCAATGGAAAAATAAACATCCCCGCCTTCCACATGATAGGCCTTGCCCTTGGAAATAAGCATCTGGATAAACTCAATAATATGCCGGATATGTTCCGTAGCCTTGGGCGCCATTGTGGGACGAAGCACATTCAGGGCATCCATTTCATTGTGGAACTCATCAATATATTTTTCCGTGATCGTGGTACACGAATCTCCGGTCTCATTGGATTTTTTGATAATCTTATCATCCACATCCGTAAAATTTCTCACATAGGTGACCGTATAATTG
The DNA here is from genome assembly GCA_013792075.1 of Desulfobacula sp. GTDB lineage: Bacteria > Desulfobacterota > Desulfobacteria > Desulfobacterales > Desulfobacteraceae > NBML01. The sequence continues at coordinate 1,152 of VMSR01000175.1, read as the reverse complement.
AGCCGGGTCAGCCACCTGTAAATCATATCAAAAACCACAACAGACCTGGCATGGCCGATATGGCTGGTGTCATAGACCGTAGGGCCGCAGACGTACATGCCGACCTTGCCTTCATGGATGGGAACAAAGACCTCTTTTTTACCGCTCAGTGTATTATATACGTTTAAACTCATTGTTCTTTCCCTAGGATGCACATATTAATAATATTGTCTGGGCAGCAATGCCCTCTCCTTTTCCAACAAACCCAAGCGCTTCGGTTGTGGTGGCCTTGATATTCACAAGATCCGGGTCCAGATCAAGCACCTGGGCGATATTTTTGGCCATTTGTCGCTTGTAGGGACTGAGTTTTGGCTCCTGGGCAAAGAGGATACAGTCCATATTGACAATTTCATATCCTTTCTCCATGAGCATATCCCCGCATTTCTCAAGGAGAAGGCAACTCGAGATCCCCTTATAACTGGGATCGGTATCTGGGAAATGCTCTCCGATATCTCCCAGACCGGCAGCCCCTAAAATGGCGTCACAGACCGAGTGAATCAACACATCCGCATCTGAATGGCCCTTCAGCCCTTTTTCATGGTCAATCTTCACACCACCGATGATCAGGTCGCGTCCCTTGACCAGCTGATGGACATCCACCCCTGACCCTATTTTCATCTTTGGTTTTGTCATGCCTTAGAATATCTATCCTTTTTTTAATCCTGCAAGTTCAAAAAATAAAGAATACTATATTTTTCTTTTCTTTAAAAGTCAAAGCCAAGGGAAATAACAAGAAAGCCCCACGGGCGAATCAATTGTATTGGAGGTATGGGAATTCTATTCCCTGAAAGATTTTTTCCGCGATGGATATGAATGGATGTGACCTAACAAACCATGCCCTTCAATACCCCGCACCCCATATTAATCGGAAACAAAAAAAGGCTAAGACACAAAGCCTATTTTCCGCCTTTCTTATCGGGACGAAACATTGGGTGAGGACTCTTTAACCCGGTCTCCTGTCCCGACCGGAGAAGAGGCTTCTGGTGGTGCGGTAATCGTTGAAATCAGCTTTTTTGCAGACACTTGGGTGGAGGCACTGATAATGGACATCATAACAGCCGCCAGATAGGGAATAGACTGTACCAGCAGGACCAGAATCCATACCAGGATATC
>VMSR01000161.1 GCA_013792075.1 Desulfobacula sp. | reverse complement strand
ATTTACTGGACTTCACTTGAGGTGGCCTCCTGGGTTTGGTTATTTTTTGTCTCGACAACTTATTATAACCTTTATTCATGGGGCTCCTCAAGCTTTTTCTATACTAAATTCCTACTTTTTTTATGCAACGACAGGGTTTATGTAAAAAGAGGTTAACGCGTATGAAAGTAGTAATGGTTGTTAATAAAGAATTACCAGCAGGACTGGTAGCAAACACAACGGCAGTATTGGGGATAACCTTGGGTAACCTTAACAAGGATTTAATCGGGCCCGATTGCATGGACAAAGAACAGGTCTGCCATAAAGGTATCACACAAGAGACAATTCCGGTTTTGGGCGCAGACACAGACGTATTAAAAAAAATTTATCATTCCAGTATTAAAAATGAACATGTGGACCTGATCGATTTTAATCAGACTGCCCAAAAATGCAGGGATTATTCTGACTACACCCAAAAACTGATGAATACCAGGAATAGTGACCTTGAATTTTCAGGGCTATGCCTTTCAGGACCTGATAAGGAGATAAACCGGTTAACCGGATCTTTGGGGCTTTACAGGTAAAAAACAGGGTCAGAAAAACCGGTTCAATACAAAAACAGCTGTATTAACCCGGTTTTCTGTGTGGGAGGAATATGTTCATCCCCGGGCTATCGGCTTTTTGCATGATCCCCCGGGTTTATCGATACTGAACCATCTTGAGAAGCATATTTAAAATCTTTTCAGATACCGTGTTTTGAACATTCTCAAGATGAATATCAGGAATGCCGCCAAAAATTTTGTACGCATGGTTCAATACCCTGTCATCCCAGATGTGTTTCAGATCATTTTTCAACAGGCTCTCTGACATCAGACTGTTTGTCAAAGTTCCAAGCCATTTGACCACAATGTTGTTGCCCACTTTTGCAACAGCCGTGCTTGTGTCCATGAACCGGTCCTGTTCTTTTTCCGGCAGCAGGGTTCTGTTATGTAATAGCCAGGCCAGGGAGACCATATCATGGGCAACAACAGATTCTGATGCGATCACCAAACCCACGGAGGGTGTATGAACATATCCGTTATCAGGTCCAAAAGTGGCCAGGAGTTTGTCCCCTGTGGAAATGACCAGCCGCTGTTTATCTAAAAGCGTTTTTGCCCTGTTCCCCTCAGCTGTCCTTTCTTGAAGTAATTTGGCATGATAATGGTATTGAAGCCTGGTATCTGTTCTCCAATAGCCGACAACCGCTTTGAGTCCCAGAGAAGCCCCTGCCAGAACATGTCTGGAACACCGCGGCATTAACACGATATGATCCACTTTTTTTAATATGGCCGGCATCATGAGCCCTGTGTCCCAAAGCGCATTTGTATCGGTATGATCCTGGTAAAAGGAATCCCACCCGCTCTCTTCAAAAAAGAAGGGCTCGCCGCCAGCCGCCTCAATTGCCTGCAGCATGCCTGAGGCTTTCATCAGTTCCCGTGTGCTGCCAATTGTCTTTTCCTTGAAGAATTTAAGATGCTCGATTCCCGACATATCCCCCACAATAACCCTTTCCGCACCTTTTTGTTTGAGAAGTTTTATCATTGCCGAAACTGCAATCGGACTGGTTGTGGAAGGATAGGAGAAACCTGAATTGTTAACGGTTTTAATAAAAACGACTTGTCCGGTTTTCAACCAGCCGAAATCGGTTGCTGCTTGTGCAGCATTTATCACGGCCGCTTCCATATCATGATCTTGCGTTAACCCATGAATAAAAACATTGGTTTTTTGAAGCTGAACAGCAATCTCACCCATGGCAGCAGATTGCGAGAGTGCCTGTGAAGGAGAAATCTTTTGATTGAAAATGTCATCTTTTAACAGTTTAAAACCTCCAAAAACAGCAAGCCCTCCTGCCATCAAGCCTGACAGCTTAAGAAACCCTCTTCGCTTTATTTTTTTTTGTTTCATTACACACAGCTCCATATTGTTTAGCACTGCAAAGCACCGGTGAAATCCGGCGCATTTTACGTTTGTTGGAATAATACTCTCCCAAAATCCCGGAAGGTTCAAAGGACATAGGGTTTGACCGCCTCATAGAATTTGCGGGCTATGACGGCATACCCCTCGTCATTGGGATGAACCTGGTCGCTCATCAGGCTCTGCTTGCCGAGGAGGCCCTTATAAATGTTGGGAATGAGCACCACCCCATGGTCCCGGGCAAACGCAATATACGCTCTGCCGAAATCCCTCCCCCGGATTGGAAAATCAATGCCTCCGAGAACGACCAGGGCACCTTTGGCCTGAATGGCTTCCGTAATCTGCCGAAGATTATCGAATGCCACTTCCTTTGCCACCCCGTTTTTCAGATCGTTGCCTCCCAGGGTGATCAGCACGATTCTGGGGTCTTTTTCAAGCACATCCTCGTCCAGACGCCTCAGAGCCGACCCGGTGGTATCACCGGGGACACCGGCATTGATAACCGGTTCACCGAGCATTTCTGAAAGCCTCGAAGGGTAATCCATCCCCGCAGAAGCACCGGTGCCATAGGTCAGGCTGTCGCCGAAACAGACGATGCTCGTCCCTAAAGGGGACGGGTTTCGGATTACGGGAACAGGATCGGAAAACCACTGCCAGCCGATAACGCCGGCAAGAACCAATGCGAGGATGAGGATGATAGTTCTGTTCATTGTAACACCTCCTTATGCGTCTCTTTTCTCCCGTTGGCTGGCGTATGAAATTTCTCCTTGCTCTTATTCGCCTGCATCTGATACAGAGACAACCTGTAGCATGTGTATCAGATTGGCAGTAATATTTCAAAAACGGGAGGATTATTTTTGGTTTTATCTGATAAAAATAAGTTTTTATTTTCAACATTTTTCCGGTTAAGTACCATCATTCTCGTTTTACTTGTTTCATCCTGTTGTCACAATGTAAACATCCCCCAACTCGACTACCCCGTCCTTTTATCCTTTGATCAATTCACCAATCGTCTGAATACAGGCGACATCCTCCTTTTTCATGGCGATTCAGATTTTGATAAAGTGACGGATTACCTGGAGTGCAACTCCTGGGCGCATGTCGGCATGATCATCAAGGGTAAAGACGATAAAACCTATCTCTGGGAGTCGACCATAAAATCCAATGTAAAAGATGTCATTGATCATGAAACCAAAGGCGGCCCGCAACTGGTCCCTTTAAAAGACCGGCTGACCAACGATGTGGCAATCAAAGACCATTCCGGCTGGGCCGCAAGAAAGCTTCAGGTTTCCGATACAGTGAGAGCTTCTTTTGATAAGGCGTTAAAGGAAATCATTCATATAGAACATGAAAAAGATATTCCCGGCGCGGTCGACGTCTTTCTTGAGGAGGCTTTGGGCAGGTATTCAAAGAGCATTATTTTAAACCTGTTATGGTTAATGGAGAATTGTCTGTTCGCGTAACGTCTGATTGAACATCTTTACGGAGATTTGCACGATGGTAAAATTCATCACACTGATTCTATTGGTCCTATGCTTTACGTTTCCCATCAATATAGAAGCAAGGGATTTTGAAAAAATAACCCATTTGGATCAAGATTGGGAATTGTACTGGCAGAAACTTTTAGATCCGGCGGACTTTCAGGACAAAAAAATTGTTTTTGACACAAAACAATCCTTTCCTTTCTTCTGGAGTGATGTTGAAATAAACGCTCAAACGTTGCCTTCTGACGGTTTCCTGACACTGCGAAAGGTGGTTCGCATACCCAAATCGTTTGTGGGCAAAACACTTGGGTTGCGGGTTCCTGAAATGTTCAGTGCTTATGCACTCTTTGTGAACGGCGATCTAATTGCAGCCAATGGTATTGTTAGTGCTGATCCATCCGTGTACCAGCCCCAATGGCGTCCCCAGACCGTCACCTTCAAACCCCATGAAACCAGAATTGAGTTTATACTTCAAATTGCCAACTTCTCCTATGCATTTGGAGGGAGTTGGCGGAAAATCGAGTTTGACCTTGCCGATAAGATACATAGCAGGACGCACATGGCCATCTTTTGGGATATCTTTTTATTTGCCTCTGTTTTAACCATGGGGCTATACCATTTCGGGCTTTTTACGAAACGAAGAAAATCATTGTCTGCGCTCTTTTTTTCTATACTATGCCTGGTCGTAGCATTGCGAACGCTGGTTTCCGGCGAGATCCTCATCTATAAGTTTTTTAACCCATCGTGGGAAATGTTGCTGAAGTTAAATTTCCTTACCGTCGCATTATTGCCGCCACTATTTATAAGTTTCCAAGACCATCTTTTTGTTGGATGTTCTGATAAACGTATTGTAAAGGGATTTTTTATTCTTAGTGCATTGTTTGCTTTCATCATTATACTTTTCCCGGCCAAGATACATAGCCTGTTTCTTAGTGTCTATCATATTGCTGCACTATCAGGTTGTGCTTATATTCTTTTTGTTTTTACCAAGGCGATAAAAAAGAATCTGGATGGTGCTTTAATCAGTCTTCTTGCTTTTCTGGTTCCTTTTTTAGCTGCAGTAAATGATATGCTCACAGTAAACAACTATATCCATACCGAACAAATGCTTCCATATGGTTTGATTGTCTATTTTGTTGCCCAGTCTGTTATGTTGGCGCAAAAATTCAGTCTTTCTTTGAATCGGGAAGAAATTCTTTCAAATGAACTCGAAGCGTTGAATGAAAACCTTGAAGACAAAGTTGAAAAACGTACCAATGAATTAAAACAGGCCATGTCAGAGATAAAACAACTGACCGGCATGCTCCCCATCTGTGCCCATTGTAAGAAAATCAGAGATGATAAGGGCTATTGGAACCATGTTGAAGAATATGTCTCCGAACACTCTGATGCGGTTTTTTCTCACGGGATATGTCCTGGCTGCATACGAGAATTATACCCGAATCATAAAGGGAAATTAAACTTAAAGTGATTCAAAGATCAGAGCAACCATTTGGCCGTTGCACGTTGAGAAAGCTTGCGGTTGCCATGGCTGAGGTATAAAAACAATCTTCAGTCACATCTATTCCCATGTTCACAATAAGGATTGGGCTTCATCCAGTAACTTGTCCATTACCTGGAGGATGTAATGGATGTCATCTTCCTCAACGGTCATGGGCGGTCTTATTTTTAAGATGTTGTCATAGGGGCCTTCGCTGCCCATGAGTATCCGGTGTTCCCGCATGCGGTTTTTAACGTAATCCGCCAAAGCAGTACCAGGTTCACGGGTCTTACGGTCTGTCACCAGGTCAAGGCCAATGAAAAGGCCATAACCGCGAACATCTCCTATAATTTCATATTTTTCCTGCAACCCATGCAACCCGGTCAGAAGTTTATCTCCCATCTGTTTGGCGTTTTTCTGTAAATTCTCATCTTCAACAATGTTCAGCACCTCAAGACCCGTGCGGCAGGACAGTGTCGAACCGCCAAAAGTTGAGAAAAATTCAGGTCCTTTGGCAAAACTGTCTGCGATCTCTCTTGTTGTGACCACAACACCCAAAGGATGGCCGTTACCGATGGGTTTGCCCAGGACAACAATATCGGGCACAGCACCCTGCTGTTCAAAGCCGAAAAAATAGTCGCCAAGACGCCCCAGACCGGTTTGCACCTCATCGGCAATGCAGATACCGCCCGCTTTGCGTATTTTTTCATAGACAGCCGGCAGGTAGCCTTTAGGCGGGATAATTTGACCGCCAACACTGGGGAAGGTCTCAGCAATAAATCCGGCAAGTTTTCTCTTCCGGGCGTTGATGTTTGCGATGGCCTCATCCACAAGATCTGCATATTTTTGCGCGATATCAGCCTCTCCACGCCGGTAGCGGCCCCGGTAGTCGTCAGCCACCTCAACCAGGTGCACCCAGTCTGAAGGTCCGACACCGCCTTTGGCGTTAAACTTGTATGCTGAGATATCGATGCAGCCGGTGGTGTTACCGTGATAACCGTGATCTGGTGTGATCATATCCCTGCCGCCGGAATGGGCACGGGCAAGCCGTAAGGTTAATTCATTTGCTTCAGAGCCGGAGTTGACAAAAAAGCAGACTGACAGCGGCTCAGGCATATAGGATACGATCTTTTCAGCAAATGCGATCTGGGCCGGATGAAGGTAGCGGGTATTGCTGTTCATGCGCTTAAGCTGATCTGCAGCCACCGCCTGAATCCGGGGATGGGCATGGCCCACGTGAGGCACATTGTTATAGCTGTCCAGATAGGGTCTTCCCCACTCATCAAACAGGTGGGTCTTCCATCCCCGCAGGAACATGACAGGATCGGTGTAGGTCAGTTTCAGGTTGTGCCCGAACCTTGCCTTTCGTTCTGCCAGTATTCCGGCCTTGGAGGGCGGCTGGTAAGCAAGTGCTTCATCATCAAGATTAAGGATGGCTGCCGGGTTCGGATAAAGTTCAGACCAGAAATCACGTTCATCCGGATTCACGGCTCCGGGCCAGTTGGGGTTGGTACTGATCAGGCCTGCCTGTAAATGCAGGTGCGATGCCCATCCACCGTTGTTCTGCTGTTCGCCCAGATTCGCAAAGCGTTGACCTTTTTCGATGACTTGTCCTTTTGTGAGACCCAGAATCGATTCCGGATCCAGATGGCCGTAAAGGGTGAAAAAGACGGCACCCTTCTCGGTTTCATGGCGAAGGATGATCAGTCCGCCGTAATCCTGGTCATCCTTTCGGTTTTCCACAGCATCCACAATGCCGTTTAACGGAGCGTAAACCTGCGTACCGGCCGGGGCAAAGACATCCACACCCATATGAACCGTTCTTCGGTTGCTGGCTTTAAACGGTCCCTCGTAAAAGGCTTTGCCTGAATAGATCAGACGGGGTTCCGCATAATAGCCCAGATGTAAGTTTTTCGTTTTAACACCCATGGATGCTGCTTCTTCAGATGTCATATCAAAGGGATTCTGGGGCAGGGTGCTGTCGGCCACAGACAGACATATGCGATCCAGACCCTCCAGGGGCTGGCCTAAAACCTGGGAAAAATTCCCGCGGTTATCATCCAGCCATTGGACGACAGACCAGGCACTATCGTTCACACCGAATCCGCAGGCAGTGCGCAAACGGGCTGAAATCAGATCCGGATTCACCTTTTCAGACTCCAGGAATGCCCAGGCAGGCCCCTGGGAAATCAAAACGTATGGATCATCCGGTTTTTCCCGGGCCATCATGGTAGAGTTAACAACAGAGACAGCCAGACGCAGGCGCAAAAGGGGCCAGATCATGTCAATTTCTTTTGGGGACAGCGGGTAAACACTGTGAAACCCTTTTACAAGATTTTCCAGAACCCGTTCAGGATCAGGCTGATTCAGTACGATATAAGCCGCTGCAATGGCCAGGTCACATATAACAGGGGCTGTGCACATATCTCCCAAATCAATGAGTCCTGAAATTGCAGGAAAATCGTTCAGGCTTCCGGTTACCAGAATATTGTAATCATTGATATCGTTGTGGATGGCCTGTGTTGGCAGCGTAGAAAGGTCCGCTTTGATCCCGGTAAAATCATCCAGGATTTGTCGGATCATCTTTTGCCTGGATTCATCAGAAATCAGGTCGACATTCTCTGCAATCCAGCCACCTGAGGGCAGATGCCATTTAAAGTCCCGGTCAAGCCCGGAATGATGAAAATCTTTCAGTCGATTATCCATGGCGCCAATGATTTTCCCGAGTTTGCAGATAAGCTCAGGGGTCTTCGGCTTAAATTCAGCCCAGGTTTTTCCCTCCAGGTTTTCAAGCACCCAGAGAATCCGGTCACCGCCTTTTTCGTCTTTGCAGATTTCAAAGAGCTGATCGTTTACAGACGGTATAACAGGCGGCAAAGGATGGTCATGAAGGCATTTGAGGGCACGGCACTGCAGGTCAACAAGAGTGGTCTCACAGCCCTCATGCATGACTTTAACAATATGGGTGGAATCAATGCGAAAATTCAGATCATACTCGCCATCCAGTTGTGTCATTTTCCCTTTGATACCCCAAAGATCCAGAACCACCTGCTGCCAATGCTTAATCATGAATATCTCCATAACGAAAAAAGTTAAAAAACTGTTTCATGTCATATTTGATTAAACGGCACAACATTTTTTTCATGACCAATGGAACTGCACCTTAAATTTGTCAGGACATCAATTTTTTGAATCAAATACCCATTAAAAAAAGTATCAGACCAAAGGCTTAGCTCATCTTTTTGCCCTGCATTTTTCAAAAAGGGTTCAACGTCGCTTTTTGCCATGGAAAAATTAATCCCTTTTATTTTTTCGGACATCAATGCAACCAGTTTCTCTTTGGTCAGCGTCTCAGAAAAATCAATATGGCCTGTCTGTAACATTTTATTTTTAAGATAATGCAAGTCACATGGGATATTATTCTTTACAAACCAGATTAAATCATACCAGTCCCGGCCTTTAATATTGGTTCTTATGGTCCGGCATAACAAAGCATGCATTTTGCCTGCAAACAAGCTGGGCAAGGTCATGGTTTTAATGGTAAACGGAATTGGATGGAGATGATATTTCAGATCACTGGTAAACCCGATAGCCGGATCCTGATCAATTTCTAATTTTATCTTCATCACAGCATTTTTATGGGTCTTCAACTTTGAATCGATTTTCAATAAATGGACCAATGTGTTTGCTTTGATAAAAGCCGAATCGATCGTGCTTTTATTTTTCTTGTTTTTTTCTTCTGTAGAAACCTCAAAACCCCATAGTTCCAGCTCTGATTTTACTGCACTAAGGTATTTTTTAATATCAAACGCTTTTTCCGGCTGAATTAATGAAAAATCCAAATCCTCAGAGAAACGGTCCAGCTTATGAAGAATCCGTAATGCGCTCCCACCGTAAAAAGCAGCCTTTTCATAAAATTTTGACCGCCATAAACCCAGCAAAACAATCTCCTGTATGATCTCTTTAAGCGCGTTCTCGTGATCATGAACCGTATATAATTCATACCTGCTAAGCATTTGTTCAATTTTTTCATCAAACATGATTATCCTTGAAACAATTAAGCAGCAGTTTTATACTTTGCCTTCGATATCCGGTCTTGATTTCTTCTAATAAAGACAAATCAAGGTCTTTATTAACACTATCATCCAATCGCATTAACTCGAGGAATTCTTTCATTTCTCTTTTCGTTGAAATATGAGTTTGCATTGCCGTCATGTCGCACAGAGCCTTTTCAGGGGAAGCAATTAGAAATTTTTTTTGATCTCCGGCATCTTCAAGCCGAACCCCAATGCTGAATACTTTTTTGGGGCAATACAAATAAGAAAATCTGCCAACCGGAGTTTCAAACTGCTTCTTTCTTTTCATTGTCATGCTGATCGTTAGTTCAACCCGTTCCGGTATCATATTCCAAAATGCCAATGCGGTTTGACCGGTGATGTATGAAGGCCCATAGATCAGGTTCGCCAGGATAAACTTGTTGTAAGGCTTATTATATGCCTTGCCCAACACATAAAGTCCCTTTTTAACCCTGACGATATCCTTATCCTTGAGAAGACCCCTGATCTTATCTCTTGGCTTTTTGTAATCCCTTAGCGCGTGCAACAGCAAATTGTAATCAAACTCTGCGGGAAATTGAATCAAATTTTTCATGATATATCAACCAATATGTCTAATAAATTGGACTTACTGGTTAATTTATAAGTTGGTAGCTGAAAATTGTCAAGAAAATAATGGAATGTTGACCTTGACCATAGCGAAGTTAAATTTAAAATAAACCATATTTTTACACCTGTTTCCGGACAATTTACTGACTTTAAAGGAGAGGTGGCCTTTGATCCTGACAACCTTGATCAATCTAAATTTAATTTTATTGTCACGGTTAACAGTGTGGACACTAATAATAGCAAAAGAGACAACCACTTAAGGTCAAAAGATTTTTTTGATTCAGATACATTTCCCGTGATGGCATTCAATTCTTCAAAAATTACCCGCATCACAGACAACCGATATGTATTACAGGGACAGTTGACCATCGAGGATGTCACAAAAACAATGGATCTTGAATTCTCCTATTTTCCTTCAAAACCCCATCCAATCATGGAAAACAATCTGGTTTCAGGCTTTTATACCCAATTTGATATTTTCAGGTTGGATTTCCATGTCGGGAATGGGAAATTCTTAAAAATGGGGGTTGTTGGAGAAACCGCAAATGTAGAAATTTCAATGGAGGCAACCCGTAAACAGTAACAAAACCATTTATGCCGCCTGACAATAAAGGGGACACCCCACGATTTGTCCTGCACCTGCGGGCATTAAGTATGGTGTCCCCGATCTCCATCTCTCTGATCTCCATCTCTGATTTGGACGTCCGTCATTCTACATCAGAGTTCGTGAAGGTATACGTGAGACCAGCCCCAAATAATACGTTGGTTATTTCTCCCACTTCGGTAATTATTCTCAATGATCTGAAGTAATGACTCTGCTTGAGTATAAAATGCTTTTTTCAATTTTGTTCATGCTTTTTTTTGAGCTAACCACCTAAATCTGCGGCTTGCCCGCAGCATTTGAGTTGTTGGAATTAAGTAAAGTGCTTCTGATCTCATTGGTGCAAATACAATCAGACCATTTTTTCATGCAGAATCTCAATAATCGGAAGTTCCCATGATTCGATGTTTTCATGTTTACCATCATAATCCTCTCCATCTGATTTTTGTCGTCGAATTACGCCAAGCACTCTGGCGTGCAAAATTTTTTGGGTTTTATCATGCCATTTTGCCTTCCCTTTGTTCGAAAACATTGCAATGGTTTGATGGTTATTGTTTTCAATATGAATATGATTCTTTTTTTCTATGATATTGACTTTGTCCATGGGGTTAAGGGTTGCAAGCGCCTCATGAATTGCAGAGCCTTCCGGGAATGAAGCAGCATAAGAAATAAAAAGATCTTCCAAACCGAGGATTGAAACAGTTAAGCTTTCATTAAATCCATTGATGCCAGACTGTTCTTCTATTGTGATATGGGTAAAGTCATTATGTTCCAAAAATTGCACGTGGGGATTTTGGGACCCTTGAATCCGGCAAATATAAGCTGCTTTTATTGCGCGTGTCATAGCCACATAAAACAGTCGCCTCTCTTCTTCAAGATCCTTTTGTTTCCAACCACCGTCCAGAATGAACACAAAGGGATATTCCATTCCTTTTACACTGTGAGCTGTGCCAAGGAATACACCGTTCCCGGTTTTGTGTTCCCGTTTTTCTTCCAAAAGGGTTTCAAGTGCAAAATCCTTTGCCCGATCAATGGATATTTCCATATCAGAGTTGATGGCGCACCATGCTTCGAGAATCTGGGCAATTTGACTTGTCCATGTATTTTTCTGCTTAAATTGTTCAAGAACCTCATGCTTAAGATCAAAGGGCGTCTTACTTTCTTTTTTATGATCCTCCAAATATCGGAGAAACAGCTGGATTTCTCTAATCCTGAACATTGGAAATCCCGAACCATTTTTAATTGAATAACAAAATGGGATCGCTTCTTTTGCAAGGGCCATCCGAAGGGACACCAGAGACGGGTATCCAATTCCCTGACGCGAAACCACTGCGACATCATGGAGTTTCATATCAGGATTGTCTACTGTAAGCTGTTTTATTTTTTGGGCAATAAACACTGCCTGGGAAGCTATATCTTTAACCTGTACAATCTGGACCAGTTCACTGGTTTTGATCTTGTGGGCTTGGTGTTCCTGGGATTTCCTTTTTTCATTAATTCGGCATGGCGAGTCTGTTTTCATCCGATTTTCATTCAAGGCAATAAATGCGTTTGAGGCCTGGATAATCGGATAAGAGGACCTGTAATTTTCCACCAGATAAAATGTTTTCGCTTCATAATCTTGCTGGAACTGTTTGATAAACTTCACGTTTGCATTCCGAAATCCATAAATACTCTGGTCATCATCACCAACTGCCATGATGGAAATGCTCTTGTCCCGATCCTGTTCAAGCCTTCCGGTCAAGGCTGAAATGAACCGGTACTGGCGGTCATCAATATCTTGGTATTCATCCACGAGAATATATTGATATTGAGCCAGCAAATACTCTCTTGCCTCTGTCTGTTCAATCCCGGCAATTCCCCGTTTCCCGTTTAAAATCTCAACGGCTTCGTCAATAATGGTATCAAATCCAATTGCATTTTTTTCTGATTTGTGACCCTTTTCGTTTTTTAGGCCCTTTTTATTATCCAAAAAAGATCGGCCGGTCAGGCGCATGGCAAATCCGTGATAGGTCATGGCCGTCACATAGCTTGCTCTTCTACCGGATAGAACTCGAATCCTTTTTTGAAGCTCGATCATGGCCTGGTGGTTGAAACACAGAACAAGAATCGAAGATGGATCAACCGATTGTGCCTTGATCAACCAGGCACACCTATGAACAATTGTTTTGGTCTTTCCGGAACCCGGCCCGGCCAGGACCAGTATGTTTCTTTCAGGCGGAGCTGCAACAATGGCTTCTTGGGTATGATTCTTAAGGGACTGGATGATCTCTTTGTACGCTTCCGCGGTCATGGCTGTTTTAATAAGCATTTTCTCTTTCGGGAAATGTTGTTGGATAAAGATATCATAGGAAAATGAAAAATAATCACTGACAAATCCCAGAGCGGTTTTGATTTTTTCAAGGCCCAGGCGTGCATATTTTTCCATTACATGAACCTGCACATTTTTCTGATCATAGTGTTGGGACAGGGGTTCATAATCGCCTTTGGTATATTGTCGTTTCAGACCTTCCGGAAGCATGGTCAAGGTCATTGCCTGTCGGAATACCCCTAAGCCGTTCTGCAGGGTAATTACTTTCATGTCATGCATGAACAAAAGGCTGCGTTCAATCAAGGCCTTATGGTCCCCCTTATACCCTGAAAGAAAAATATCAGACAGCATTTCCTTAGTGATATGGGAAAGAAAAAACTCTGACATCACTTGAGCCTGACCCTGCTGCAATTGCTTGGGTAGGGATGAAATGATTGCTTTAAGGCAGAGTCTTGCACAATTGTGACGCAACTCCATTCTTTTTTTAATCTTCGGCCAGGGGAATTTCACGTAAATCATTTGCTGCTCTGTCCCTTTTTTCCCGGCTATTTTCAAACTCTTTCCCTGATTTTCTCCCTTATCGTTGGCAATGGCCTGTAATATTTTTCCTACAACATCGGAATTAACTTGATCAAATCCTTTGTCTTTCAAACGCTGTGACATAAGTCTAAGATTTATGACATCGGCTGTATCCGGGGACATCCCTGAGTCCGGGGATAGTTCCACCATAATTTCAAGCATCTTTGCTTCAATCTCCAGAAAAGATTCCAGTAGTTTAGGTGAGTTCTCCTGTCCTTTAGGTCTGACAAAGGCAGTCATTATAATTCCTTCCTTGATCAGTCCGACTTCTGCCATCTGGGATAAAAGTCCTATAACAAACTTCGAATCTAAATATTTTTCCGGTAGATTTTCGATCTTTCCTAAATTGGCGCATATAACATCTGCGGATAATGCCACATCCTTATCTGCATTAAACAGGGTGAGCAGAATCGTTCTGAACACCACTGCCATCATTTTAGAAAGGTTCAATGCGGCGATCTTTTTGTCAGCTTCTTTCATATCTCGAACAAGGGGTTTGCCTTTAAAAAAGAGCGTCTGGTTAAAAGAACGCTTTAAAAATCCTTTCCGTTCAAGCCAACTAACGCCGGTTCTTGCCCGTCCATCATTATCGGCAAAGTTAGAATGTCCGATCAGGCGCATGATTTCACCTGGAGTGATAACAATCTCCGGAGCTTTGGCGCCCCTTTTTTTCAAAACACCCAGGATTTTTTTTATGTCCTTTAAGGTAAGTTTTGAATAGGCATTTAATGAGAATTGATCTTCAATGTCTTCCTGTTCGTATAAAAGAATGCAGTCTGCAGGGGCTGTATCCCTTCCGGCCCGACCAGCTTCTTGTAGATAGTTTTCAAGGGATCCCGGAATATCAGCATGAATGACAAGGCGAATATCCTTTTTGTCGATGCCCATACCAAAGGCATTTGTTGCACAGATCACAGGGATTTTTCCCGTTACAAAATCATCCTGGATATTTCGTTTTTCTGGCTCGCTTCTTCCGGCATGGAATGCCTGGGTGAAAATTCCTTTCTCATTTAAAAAACCACTGATTTCTTCTGTTTTTTTCCTGCTGGCGCAATATACAATGGCCCCGCTGTCATCGTCAGAGATACTTTCTTTAAGGCAATTAAAAATCACATCGTTTTTTTCATTTTTTGTTACCGGCCATACCTGGAAACTGAGGTTTTCTCTTTGAATCCCACTGATAAAAGAAACCAGATCAAGCTCAAGTTTCTCATTAAAATGGCTGCAAATTTCTTCAATCACATCCTTTTTTGCGGTTGCTGTAAAAGCACCGATAAGGGGAGGGCTCACTGCTCCTTTGTTTTGTTCTAAAATAAACTCAGTAACATTCAGATAATCAGGTCTGAAATCATGGCCCCATTTTGAAAGGCAGTGGGCTTCATCAAAGACCCAGCACCCCACATCTCTTGAACCAATCAGTTCTGCCACACTAAAATTGCGTAATTGCTCGGGAGATATATATAAGACACCGATATCCCCCAGCCTTACTTTTTCCATGACATTTCCTCGTTCGGGAAGCGTAAGGCTACCATTTATAGCACTGGCCATTTCCATACCGGTGGTCTTGTTTAAATTGTCCACCTGATCTTTCATTAGAGCTTTTAGCGGTGATATCACAACGGTGAGTTCACCGGTCCTATGATATCGGTGAAGGGCAGGGATCTGGTAGCAGATCGATTTTCCTCCGCCTGTAGGTAGAATGCCCAATAGTGAGTTACCGCCAAGGTTTGAATCGATGATTTCTTTTTGGAGTTTCCGACCGTCTGGCAGCCTTCGATACTCGTCAAACCCAAAGTATTTCTTTAAGAGTTTTTCAGAATCATTGTTCTCCCTGCAATATTCACAATCATTGCTACCGCATGCATATCGAAGCTTAGCAATAATACTGGAAATTTCCGGGAACTCATGTTTCACCCAGGGTGGAATGACGGAATTACCTCCGGACACTCTGAGCCAAGATAAAGCATAAGCAAGAACAGGTCTTTTTTGAGGATGATCGCAGAACTCGTTCCAGATCTTTTCAAAGGCCGTTGAACATACTCCCCCCTGGCATACCGCTATAAATATCTGTTTGGCACTATCCTTGTCTGGAACAGATTTGGACAATAAATGAAACAGGTCAAAAATGCCAGTCATCTCCAGTTTTCGGGCCCTTGAAGAAAAAGGCTCAAAAGCAAAAGTATAAAACGAAATCAAATCTGGATCATTCCGATTTATTACCGAAAATGCCGCAACCTGATCTTCAAAAACATCCCAGGTCAGTTTAGAATCTGCCACTGGGTTATTTTTACTGTTCTTGATCAGTTTGTAATTTTTTATCAGCTTGTGATAAGGATTTTCCGGAAATGCGAGGGGAGACAGATAAAGCGTATCAATAACTGGCAAATGCAAAATTAACGCATCCGGTAAAACTTTTTTTACAAAGGCAAGGTCATGTTTGATGATATTGTGACCCACTATATAGTCGGCACCAAATGAGAAATCCGACAATTCCTTTAACGCAACCTTGCTATCCTTTATATCTTTTTTTTCAAATGTATTACCGTTAAAAATTGCACCGATATGAAAGATATCTCCATTAGGAACGGCTTCAAAATCAATAATAAGGACCCGTTTGAAGTGCTCAAGAATCCGGCGGCCAAATTCCTCAATGGGATTGACATTCTCGGTCAAAGGTTCTGTCTTCAAGAAGGGGGTTGTCATACCTACTTAATTTTCTCCTATCGGGTCTGAATATTTTAAATGGGGTATCGTCAGTTTTATATTACCTGAAAATGTCTTTCTTCATATTTGTGTGGCGAACGCCACGCTCTACTGCACAAAAAAGTGGAGGCCGTTTTTTTGGCCGGAGCTTTTTAGTGTCAGATTGCAGCGTTTTTTACATTTCTCAAGCATAGCTTAACACATCCTCTAGTTTTATGGGGAAGAATCATTGTTGGTTTCGCCATGGTCCAGTCAGCAAACTATAGTCTTATCCTTTACTGACTGGTGAGTTTGATTTCAATTCGTCGGTTTTTCTGATAAGCCTGTGCCGTATCCGCCGTATCAATAGGGTGGTATTTACTGAAGCCGGCTGCTGCCATCCTTTTTTCAGGGATGCCTTTTTGACTCAGGAAACGAACCACAGAGACCGCTCTGGCAGCGGATAATTCCCAGTTGGATGCAAATCTTTCATTTTGAATGGGAACCCGGTCTGTGTGGCCGTCAATGCGCAGGACCCAGTTAATCTCATTTGGAATTTTTTTAGCAATCTGCAACAGCGTCTCTGCCAGGGTGGTCAAATGAATCCGGCCCTGGACACCCAAGTCCGAGGATCCTGATTCAAAAAGAAGGCCTGCCTGGAGGACAAACCGGTCCCCTTGTATCAATACAGCCGGGTTGTCTCCCAGTATTTTCTGGAGCTGCCCGAAAAATTCTGACCGGTATTTTTCAAGTTCATTCACCTTGCGGGCCAGGGCAATGTTCAATTGTTTACCAAGCGCGACAATCTTTTTATCTTTTGCCTGCCCCCGGGCTTTTGTCAGGGCCAAAGCATCGCTGATCATCTTCAGCTGGGTCCGGAGTTTGGTGATCTGGTCAGAAAGAAGTGCGACTTCGGCCCTGGTGGTTGCCGACAATTGCTTTTCCTGTGCAATCGCTTGTTTTTGGGATTCAAGTACGACGGAAAGCGCCTGGATCCGTATATCCTGTTCTTCAATTTTTTCCTGGGCCAACACCGTCATTTCTGTTTTGTCTATCAGTCTTGCAGTCAGCGCCTTTGATCGATCCCGCAATACTGAAATCTGATAATCCTTGTCCGCAAGAGAAACGGCAAGACCTGCTACCTTCTGCTCCAGTTCATCCCTTACCCGGGTAAGGGCCTGGATATCTTCGTTCAGGCTGGTAAGGGTCAACATCTGCTGTT
>VMSR01000003.1 GCA_013792075.1 Desulfobacula sp. | reverse complement strand
TCGATTTGCCCTGGCCTATCCGGATGTCTTGGTGGAGATGCGATGTGAAAATAGCGATGTCATCAAGGACGCGGTTGATAAGGGAGAACTGGATGTGGGGATTTGCACTCAAATAAGTGATGGCGGTCAGGTTATCTACCATGACCCGGTTGTATGGGTGGCTGATCCGGGATTTGTTATGCAAGATGATAAAATGATATCTCTGGCGGTCTTTGAGGAGGATTGTCTCTTTCGAACCTGGGCCATCGAGGCATTGGAAAAATCGGGAATCCCCTATAGAATAGTATATGTGAGCCGCAGCATATCCGGACTCATAGATGCTGTAAGGGCTGGGTTTGCCATTGCACCCATCATCCGCAGTAACGTTCCGCCGGATTTAAAAATTGCAGGCCTTGCGGACGGACTGCCGGTATTGCCGGTCTCAAATATCGTACTGCATAAAACGAAAAAAGTGACTTCTGAAATTATAGAATGTTTTTCCGAACACATTATCAAATCCTTTGGAGAAAAATTATAATCCATAAGTTTGAATAAGGTACTTTGGGAAAATGGTATTTAAAACTTGTAAAATAGAACAAAATGTTATAGTTAACCTGCAATTAAGCCTGGGTGGCGGAACTGGTAGACGCAAGGGACTTAAAATCCCTCGGTGATTATCACTGTACGAGTTCAATTCTCGTCCCAGGTACCATCATAATTAAAAAAGGGTTTTGGCCTTTTTAGCAAAACCCGTTTTTTTAAAATCATTAAAAAGCAAACCTTTCCTATGGATAAAATTCAGATCAACGGCGGCAGACGGCTTACAGGCGAAGTCACCATCAGCGGAGCCAAAAATGCGGCTCTGCCCCTAATCGCTTCCAGTATATTGGTTAATGGCAAGTCAACCTTTACCAATGTTCCAAAACTTATGGATATTGTCAGCATTAAGAAGCTGCTTGAAGATTTAGGGGCAGGTTGCACCTTTGAAAACAGCACCTTAACGGTGGACGGGGCCGGCATCCATAAAATCGAAGCAGAGTATGAGCTTGTACGGAAAATGCGGGCCTCCATTCTTGTTCTGGGACCACTGGTCGCCCGATTCGGCCATGCAAAGGTTTCCATGCCCGGCGGGTGTGCCATTGGTGCACGTCCTGTCAATATGCATCTTTCAGGGCTTGAAGCCCTGGGGGCGACCATCAGCATGGATCACGGCTATATCGAAGCCAAGGCCGACCGTCTGATTGGAAATGATATCTATTTTGATATTCCCACGGTAACCGGTACCGAAAACCTCATGATGGCTGCCGTCCTTGCCAAGGGGGCCTCAACATTACGGAATGCTGCAAGGGAACCTGAAATTGTATGCCTTGCAGATGCCCTGACCCAAATGGGGGCTAAAATCTCTGGTGCCGGAACCCCTATCATCTCCATTGAGGGTGTTGATCACCTGACCCCGGCCAGTGTAAATGTGATTCCGGACAGGATTGAGGCCGGCACCTTTATGGTGGCTGCTGCCGCAACCCGTGGGGATGTGGTGGTCAAGGGCTGTATTCCCGATCATATCGGGGGAATTATCAGCAAGCTCAAGGCCACGGGTGCAACCATTGAAATTGCCGGAAATCAGGTCCGGGTTAAAGGAAGCGACATCATTAAAAGCGTTGATATTAAAACCCAGCCATATCCAGGCTTTCCAACTGATATGCAGGCCCAGTTCATGGCGCTTATGACCATAGCAAACGGAAACAGCACCATACATGAATCCATATTTGAAAACCGGTTTATCCATGCCAATGAGCTTTTGCGCATGGGAGCGGATATCTCCATTTCCAATGGCAATTATGCCATGGTTAGGGGAAAAGACAGACTCCAGGCAGCACCGGTGATGGCCTCTGACTTGAGGGCCAGTGCATCCCTGGTAATCGCCGGTCTGATTGCCGAAGGCACCACTTTGATTTCCCGGGTCTATCACATGGACAGGGGATATGAAGGCATTGAAAAAAAATTCTCATCCCTGGGAGCAGATATCCGGCGCATCCAATAACCCTTTAGGGGGTGTGGGTATGTGAAACAAATACTAAATCCTGTTTATCCACCCTTGATTCCTGTTATTCTGTCACTGATGGCAGGAATCATAACAGGCAATGCTTATCCTTTGCTGCCCTTTGGTATCTTTGCGGCAGGTTCCCTGATTGTTCTGGTTCTGCTCTCCCTTTTTCTTCTTAACTTAAATCCCCTTGTTCTTGGTATCAGTTTTACGGCAATGGTCTGGGGCTTTTTTTCCATCACACAAATTTTGAGCCCAAATGCCGCCAGGGACTGTGTTTCCCGGTTTGCAGATTCATCCCCCTATACCATTTCCGGGAAAATTGTCTCTTTTTCAAAGGACTATTCCCGCAGGCGACGGGTCCTGCTTTCTTGTGATCTCCTTGAAAGAAAAGGGATGCCGCCTGTCCGGGTCAGAGGGCGAATCATTCTAAATATTTATGATCAAAGCCCAACTCTTTTTCGATACGGAGATGTCATTGAATTTATCAGTCCTTTAAAACCCATTCGAAATTTTTCAAACCCCGGCGGATTTGATTATGAACGACAAATGAAATTTGACGGGGTGTTTGGATCCGGTTATGCCGGTGCACACCGTATCCGGGTGATACGCCGCCCCACGGATTTTTACAGCAAGAGTATGCGTTATCTTGAACAGCTTCGAAATCGTTTTTATTATTTTACCCGGGACAGGATGGAAAATAAGGATGCCTGGGCCATTCTGACGGCTTTGGTCACCGGGAAAAAAGAGGCTGTTCCCTTAAAATTGAAAGATCTGTTTTCAAAGGCCGGTGCTTCCCATATCCTGGCGATTTCGGGTCTCCATCTCTCCATTGTGGCCCTGGGCTTCTTTTTTGTTTTTTATACGTTCCTCTCAAGGTTTTCCTTGTTTTTGATCACGGGTTTTGCCAGGAAAACAGCCGGGATTCTGACCTTGTTCCCCTTGTTTGTGTACGGCCTTTTTTCAGGGTTTTCTCCTTCCACCCAACGGGCCTTTATCATGACCTGTGTTTTTATGGTCTCTTTTTTGGGTGAACGGGAAAACACGGTACTCAATACCCTGGCTCTGGCCGCCGTTGTTATTCTAATTCACGACACATCTGCTCTGTTTTCCATATCCTTTCAATTGTCCTTTGGTGCCTTACTGTTTATCATCCTTGGTTTTTCCCTCATCCGGGTCAGGGGGTGGATACCCCAAAAAAAAAGTTTAAAAGCGGGCGCAACCGCAGTTCTGATAACCTTTTTTGCAGGGCTGGGGACGTTTCCTCTGACGGCCCATTATTTTCATTTGGTTTCCCATGTCCAGGTTTTGTCAAACCTTGTCCTGGTTCCATTGATGGGATTTGTCTGCCTGCCCCTTGGCTTTTTAATCCTTTTGTCGATTCCCACCTTTCCGGTCCTGGCTGGAATCCTGGCAACCCTGTGCCAGCGTATTTTGTCTTTTTGTATTGGCTATATTGAATTTTTAACCAGCTGGAAATATTCATGGTCCAGAATTGGTGCCCTCAATACCGTGGAGGTCATCTGGATCTATTTTTTTCTTGCCACGGTGGGTGTGTATGCATATCGACAGAAAAAGACAGATCTTGTGATGGTTGCAGCGGCCGTTTTGACAGGTGTTTTTTGTTTCGGGACAGGGCTTAAAACAAGTTCGTTTCCGGAAAAGATGTCCATTACCATCCTGGATGTGGGGCAGGGGAACAGTGCATTGGTGCAGACCATTGAGGGGAAAAACATTCTGGTGGACGGTGGCGGTTTTTCAGGCGGAACTTTTGATGTTGGTCGCTACGTGGTTGCCCCTTTCTTGTGGTATAAGAAAATTCTTAGTCTGGATGCCGTTATTTTGACCCATCCGGAAGCCGATCACATGAACGGTCTTTTGTATGTTCTGGAAAACTTTAAGATCCACCTGGTGGTAAAAAACAGGGACAAAGGGTCAAGCAGCGCCTATGGGGAGATGATAGCCCTGTGCCGGGCAAAAAAAATAAAAATTTGGACCCCGCCCCCGGGGGATGCGGCGCTGGATTTTGGCGGGACCGATCTTGTCTTTTATAATACAACGCCGGCTGGTTATGGCCTGAACAACAATTCATTGGTTTTCCGGCTTCACTTCAGGCAATTTTCCATGCTCTTTCCCGGAGATATCCTCAGGGAAAGAGAAACCTTGCTGGTTCACCAAAAAGCGGCCCTCTTATCCAAACTTCTTCTTTCTCCCCACCACGGCAGTTTTACTTCCCACAATGAAATTTTTCTTGATAAAGTAAACCCCGAAAGTGTAATAATATCTTGCGGGTATAAAAACCGATACGGTTTTCCTCACCCGGATGTGCTGGAAGGATACGAAAAAAGGGGATTTCAGGTGTTCAGAACCGATCTTGATGGCGCTGTCACCATATCCTCTGACGGTATTGGCTATAATATTTTAACCCACAAAGGCGGATAAACTTTTGTATTATATCTATTTTCCTTATGTTCTGGTGCTGTCCGGCCTCATATTGTATGAATGCTATCGGAAAAAACATCCCAAATGGTGGTCCCTTCTGGTGCTGTTTGCCCCCATTACCACGCCCTATATTATATTTAAATCCCGGAAGACCGAGGGGATGATCCTGTTCATGATATTTCTGGCCACCTTTACAGCCATGTCGGCCTTTGAGTTTTATATCTATTCTGACCTGCGGGAAAAAAACAAATATGCCCACCTGCCTCCCATCACCCGCCAGGTCATACGCTTGAGTGATGACCTGAAGCAAACCACAATCGATCTGGACAAGGCATTGGTGACCCTTGAGGTGATTTCAAAGGTCGAATCCCGGATCAACGAGCTGAAACGCACCATTGAATTTATTGAAACAATCCGCATTGCCATGGCCGCTAACCAGGATGCCATAGACCGGCTTGTCAAGTTTATAACCGACTATAAGGCCTATTTTGTCAAAAAAGATCTGAACTGGGTCTATCAGATTCAACAATTTTATACCAATCGAAATGTGCTGCTTCACTATAAAAGCCTGAATGCGTATCTGGATGATTTTGAAGCCCTGCTCAGCTATACCCACAGCAATTTTTATAATATAACAAAGGCAAAAACCTCAGAACATTTAAACAATTACGATGAATACTATCTCCGTTACCGCAGGGCAGTTGACACACACAATAAATTCAATGTCCAGCGCATTGAGTTTCAAAATGAATTTCTGCTCAAATACCCGGACATCAAACCCTACCTGCCCGGAAAACGTCAGACCGACACCTTCAGGCTTTGGGAATAGGACTGAATCCGTTGATATTTGAGAAAAGGAATGATCACCTCATTTTTATTCCCGCCGGACACATCATAGGTAATGCTGACGATGGGCACTTTTGTTTTTTCCTCTATTTTGGCTGCCATGGCTTCGGTCACAAGACCTGCACAGCAGAATGCCGGATTGGTCTGGACCAGAAGTCTTAAATCCGGGTGTTCATTGATAATATGGTGAATTTTTAAGATATTATCCATGGATTCTCCCGTGTGTTCCGGAAGAATTCCGTATTGTTCCAGAAGGTTTTCATAGGAATCGGTCACAACAAGGTCGGATTCCTTTAGGATGGGTTCAAAATATTTATAATATTTTTTCTCCATTGTCTTCATGGCCGTCAGCAACGCCTTGTTTGAAATCAAGCTCAAGTATTTGCCTTCTTTGAACCATTTTTTAAAATAAGAATTGGCAATGATTTTGATATATTTATAATAGGGTGTGGTGACCACTTCTCCGCCATTTGCTTCGATAAAATGCACCAGGTCCTGATTCATGATATCATTGTCCCTGACATATAAATCTCCGAATATGGCAACCTTGGGCCGTTTTACATTATTTTCTACCTGGATTCTAGCAACCTGTGAAATGACTTCCTTTAGGGCTTTTTCCTTGGACCCTCCGGTGAGGAAAGCTGCCCCGATAATGGACAGGGCAGTTGCCAGAACCCGGTCTGTCTCACCCTTGTTGACTTCGTAAGGCCGTATCTTGCAGCCAATGCTTCGAAGGAGCCCCCCGAACATATAGGCATAATATGCATTTGTTGATGCTTTAAAGGAGATATCAAACAAGGACAACTCTCCTGTGTAAATCTGCGAATCTTCAAATCCGTTCTGTTCCCGTTCAAAAATTTTATTAATATGGTAGGGGTACATTTTTATATTACAGGCAATTTCTGATCGATTGAGCCAGAGAACGGCACGGGAAGGGTCTATTTCGTGTTTTTTAACCGTATGGATGAATCCTGCGGCAATGGCATTGAGGGGGATGCATTGCCCTGTATTGGTCAGGATACTCTGTTTGAGTGTTGTTTGGGTCTCCTCCATTAACAGGGCATCATATCCTTCATTTTTAAGGGTTGCCACGAGCAATTGGCCTGTAAAATGATCCCAGTTGGGAAACACAATGGTCTTTTGCTCCAGGGAGGTCGCATAGGAGGGATGAAAATATTTGTTATGGGAAGCTGTACCCCCATGGTGGTAATGGTTGGTAAAGGCACGAACAGCCGCTTCTATCCTTGTTTCATATCCCACACTTGAATCATGTTCGTCCAGTTCAAGTACCAGATACGGCTTGTCGAAATGGGCCATGATTTCTTTGAAATAATCCACCCCAAACGAATCCGGAGCACATTTAAAGGAAGAAACATACACAGGGTACAAATCCTTGGTGGTGGCGGCGATATAGGTTGCTTCCAGAATGGTGGCGGCATGCTTCCAGTGAATTACTTTGAGCAGGGGACGGATCAGTGAAAAATCATGACCCTTTGTATCCAGCATATCCTGAAAAAAGGTTTTTACTCCGAGACGTTCAAAAATACCGGGAATATTATTGTTCATGGATTCTGCAAGAACTGTGTAGGGTCTTCCCAAAAGAACCGCTTTAACACCGGGTGTCTGCCCGTGGTGTTTTTGGTATAGCGCCTTTAATTTTACCTGATTTTGCTGTTTGAATTCCATGGCACGGTCATAGGCCAAAACAATATCATAAAAAGAAAAAAATAAGTTTCGGGACAGTGATTTTAAGGATTTATACAATTCAAGTTTGGTATGAAAACTGGTATATAAATATTGAACAATGGGCGACATGAGTCTTTTCTGGTCCGTTTCCCCAAGGCAGGCGATGATGGAAGGGGTAAACTGGGTGTAATAGCAATGCTGGCGGCGGGTTTTGTTTTCCTTTGATTTGTCTTCAAAGTAAAAGGGAAGAAAAACATAATCTGCTTTTTCCATCAAATGGGCCACATGGCCGTGCAATGAAACAACCGGGGCGCAAAATTCGGCGTTTGCAAGGGTTTTTCCCAATTTCACCGGATTTTTCAACCCCTGACTGGTGATGGTCTCTATGCCAAGGTTTGAAAAAAAGTGCTGCCAGAATTCCAGGTCTTCGAACAAATGAAGGGCAGCCGGAATTCCAATGGTAAAATCATGGGTAACCTTTGTTTCATTCTTGATAAGGGTTTTCTGTCTCCTCAGCCGAAGCAGATCATAGCGGTTCTTTTGGGGCACCATTTTCTGGGTTTCATAATCCCTGCCGCATAAAAATCCATAGGCCTGGGGAGCGTTGTCAATGTCGGCAATGGTCAGTTTGCAATGGTTGGTGCACAAAAGGCAGGTCTCCTGACGAACCGGAATATCCTTTGTCCACAGGTCAAATCCCCTGAAATCTGTCTGGATGGTTTCCTGATCCCCTTTTTGGGCCATGACCAGCAGGGCAACCCCCAGGGCTCCGGTCAAATGACAAAATTTGGAAACCTGGATGGGTTTTTTCAGTTTTTGTTCAAATGCGGCCACCAGAGCCTTGTTTCGGGCGGTAGCTCCCTGAAAGAGGATAACATTGCCGACTTTTCCTATATTTGCGACCTTGGTCAGGTAGTTGTCCCGAACCGAATGGAGTACAGAGGCAAGGATTTCATTTTTCTCATACCCTTCGGCAAAAAAATAGTTCAGGTCTCGTTCCATGAATACCGTGCACCGATCACTGGAGACAGGGGAGGTAACCCCTTCGGTCCTTGCCGAATATTCCGACAAGGGGCAATCCAGCTTGCTGGCCTGTTCTTCGATAAAACTGCCGGTTCCGGCAGCACAGACCGTGTTCATGACAGATGAGGTGACCATGCCGTTCTTGAGAAGGGTAAATTTTGCATCCTGTCCGCCGATCTCAATAATGGTATCCACATCCTTGTTCAGGTTCACGGCAGCCGTTGCATGGGCGGTTATTTCATCGGGTTCCATATCGGCCCCGATAATCTTGCCTGCAATCCGCCTGCCGGAACCGGTTGTCCCGCAGCCCTTAATGATAAGATCCGGATGGTATTGACTTAAAAAATGATCACAGGCTTTAAAGATTTTTTGAATTGCCATGACCGGTCTGGAGGCAGTTTGGGTGTAAAATCCGGCAATGGGTTGGCCCTTTTGGTCAATGATAATGCATTTGGTACTGGTGGATCCCACATCCAGGCCCAAGAAGCCATGGGCGATACAAAGAGAGGATGGATCTGCATAAATATCCACCTCTACCCCTTCGGTGAGATGGGAATTGAAACAGGTGAAATCCGGATAATCGGATAAGGTTAATACAAGCTCAGGATACCGATAACTCTCTTGAACAAAAGTGTCTTTAAAATAATCTTCAACACGGCCAAAGACCCTCGACTTGGCATGGGTTTGTTTTAATTCATCCTTCAGGCACAACGCAGCTCCGATGGCGCCGTAAACTTGTGAATATTCATCCATAAAAAATTTTATGCCGGTAATGGATTCCAGGTGGTGCTTTACACAAAGATTCTGGGACACACCGCCGCAAAAAAGAATTTTTGATCCGGATGCCTTTTGTTTGAACAGGGTATTGGCAATGTTTTTGGCAAGACCGAAACAAAGCCCGTCACAAATTTGTTCAATATCATATCCTTCCTGCTGGGCATGGATCAGATCGGTTTTTGCAAAAACAGCACACCGGGTGGCTATATCCGGACGTTTTTTCTTGTTTGTCAGGGCCTTCTGGCTTATCTGGCCGGAGTCAGACAGGTTCAGACGCCCTGCCTGCTGATCTAGAAAGCTGCCGGTTCCGGCCGCACAGGAAGAATTTTGTTTTGTACCGACATAATTGCCCAGGTTGTCAAACAGGCTGAGAAAAAATTTTTCACCCCCGATTTGTAAGATTCCGCCAAAGGAGATGCCATGGAGATGTTTGGCTGTCCGGATCACACACACCTGCTCATCAAAGAGGGCATGGGAAAAAATATTGGAAGGGGTCGAAGCGGTCTTGGATACATAACCGACATTTTTAAGGGCTTCATCGGCCAGAAGATTCCAAAGACACTCTTTTACATCCCCATGGTGAGGGGCGGTGGCCCGGTGGAAGACCTCCCCTTTTTTGTTCAAAGCGGCAATGCTGACACTCACGGACCCCGCATCAATCCCCAGAATGGCAGCCCCCTGTTTTATTTCAGATTTCAATTTAGATTTGTTCCTTTATCTGGGTCCAGAATTCAGTCACACCGAAAAACCATCCGTCCATGAACATGAGTTCGTGATCAACCGCAGTCTCACTTGCATATTTACCCAACTCATGGGTGTCATGGACCTGTTCAAAATACGGTTTAAATTTTATATCATTGGTCAGCTCATACGTATCCTTAAAGTTCACTACGTATAAAAGATCTTCATAATGGGCAGACCGTGCCCATTTTATGCCTTCATTTTTTCCGGATTTGAAAAATTGTTTTTCCCAGATCATTTTTTCCTGGTGAAGCCGCTTGATGATTTCCGACACATCAAAATCTTCGGAAAACCGTTTCTGAAATTCTTCTTTCCTTTGAATGGCATCTGTCAGAGCCTCCTGGAACATTTTGGAAAAATTAAAAGAATCTCGCCATTCCTTGAGTTTGTCGTGGAGCAGGTCGGGTATGCTCAATGTTATTTTCTGGGCCATGGTTTTTTCCTATGATTTGGGAAAATTGATAATTCATATGTATTTGATTTCTACATACGTACAATTATTTTTATTACGTGTCAATTGGCAGTTGCACTTAATTGGACAAATTGAAACCAAAGGGATCTTGTCTTTTATGGCCAAACCTTATATAAACAGGCCTATGGATACAAAACAAATTGAAAATATCGGGGGGGCAACCCTGGATGCTGTTACATCCATTGGGCGGATGACCCTGTTTTTTATCTCTGGTGTGGCCTGCATTTTTGTGCGGCCGTTTCAATTGGATAAAATTTTCGACCATACCTGGTTTATCGGGGCGAAATCTTTATTTGTCATTGTATTGACCGGACTTTTCACCGGCATGGTTCTGGGCCTTCAGGGGTATTATACCCTTGTCACCTTTGGGTCTGAGGCGGCCTTGGGCGCCGCCGTATCCCTTTCCATTATCAGGGAGCTTGGCCCTGTTTTATCGGCTATCATGATCACTGCCAGGGCAGGGTCTGCCATGGCTGCTGAAATTGGTGTCATGCGGATTTCAGAGCAGATAGATGCCCTGGAAACCATGCAGATCCATCCCATCCGCTTTTTATTCTCACCGCGAATTGTGGCAGCCTTGATCAGTTTCCCTCTCCTGACCGCTATTTTTGATGTGGTGGGGATATTTGGCGGATACCTGACCGGATCCTTAATGATGGGAATCAACCAGTCGGTCTATATGGACAAAGTGGTCGAAAGTGTTAGAACAATAGATATTTTCGGCGGTTTTCTCAAGTCATTTGTATTTGCAATTGTGGTCACCACCATTTGTTGCTATCGCGGATACTACACCCATTTGAGCACCACACAAGGCTATGGTGCCAAGGGGGTATCCATGGCAACCACAAACTCTGTGGTCCAATCCTGTGTCTATATATTAATCGTAGATTATATCATTACCTATTTTCTGGTTTAAAAAAATGACCCTGCCGTTGATTCAATTCGTTGATATTAAGAAAAGCTTTGGTTCAAACCATGTGCTCAAGGGCGTCAACCTATCCATTTACCAGGGCGATATCCTGGCGGTGATTGGTAAGAGCGGCACGGGCAAATCTGTTTTGCTCAAGCACATTATCGGGCTTGTCAGCCAGGATTCGGGAGAATTGCTGATCCGGGGGATTCCCCTTCATTCCATGCCCCGAAAGGAAAAACTTCTCTTTAAAAATGAACTCAGCTATATGTTCCAGGAAAATGCCCTGTTTGATTTTCTGACTGTTTTTGATAATATCGCCTTACCATTGGCAGAAAATTGTTTATACCCGAAATCCATTATTGAAGAACGCGTAAATACCAGAATGCAGCAACTTGGACTTGGGCCCATCGGGGGGAAATTTCCCTTCCAGCTCTCCGGCGGAATGCGAAAACGGGTTGCCCTTGCAAGGGCCCTTGTCACAGATCCCAAGGTGGTATTATTCGATGAACCGACCACGGGACTGGATCCGATCAGAAAAAAAAAGGTTCACACCATGATTGAGGAATACCAGAGACAATTCGGATTTACGGCCGTTATTGTCAGCCACGATATCCCGGAAATTTTTGATCTGGCCCAGCACGTTGCCATGCTGGATGAAGGTAAGATTGTTTTTCAAGGCACCAAGGAAGATATCTTGCACACACATACCAACATTGTAAATGCCTTCATCCGGGGCGAAGAATAAATGTGTCGCCCATGGATCAAAAGATAAGAATCAGAGGAAAACTATGGACAAGCGAAAAATAGAATTATACGTGGGAATGTTTGTTATTGCAGGCTTAATCAGTATAGGATACCTGGTCATCTCCATTGGGGAGTTCCGTTATTTTTCCCAGGATAGATATTCAGTATATGGTTATTTTTCTTCGGTCTCAGGGCTCAAGGACGGAGCCAGGGTGGAAATAGCCGGGGTCGAAATTGGAAATGTTTCTAAAATAAGTATCGACAGAGAACGGCTTTTGGCAAAAGTTGTATTTAGTATCAATCGCGAGATTGAATTATCTGAAGATAGTATTGCCTCTGTCAAAACTTCTGGTATAATAGGTCAAAAATATATAGATATTTCACCGGGGGGATCTGACGATATATTGGGAGATGGAGATAAGATCGACAATACCGAATCCTCCCTGAATATTGAATCCTTGGTGAGAAAATTTATTTTTGCCAATGAAAAACCCTAGAATCTCTTTTGTGACAGACCTTAACATGCACCTTAAATACTTGTGTTCCCCAAAGATCACAAATACCTGAAACCCTTTATCAAAGAATCTATGGAAAAGGTTGAAAAATGAAAAACCCGGTTTTTATCTTGTTCTTTTCACTGATCATGGGGATAATTTTTGAAGTTTCCAGTAGCCAGGCAAGGGATGAATCCATTAAGATTTTTCCGGTTATTGAATCCCCATCCGAAAACGCCATTCTTCTTGCCCAGAATGATGTAAAAACACAGGATTCTGCGCCGCTTCAAGAAGACCCGGATCTTCTTGAAGACTTTGAAGAGCAGATCGATGGGGGTAAAATGGTGGCAGATCCTCTCTATTATTTCAATTATGCCATGTATTCATTCAATGATTTTCTTTATTTCTATGCACTAAAACCCCTTGCCCAGGGGTATAAGCTTGTTACCCCCACCCCCCTGCGGAACGGGGTCAACAATTTTTTCCATAATCTTCTGTTTCCCGTCAGATTTGTCAACAATATTCTCCAGGGAAAACTTGTACCGGCCTCGGATGAATTCGGTATTTTTCTTGTTAACTCTACCGCGGGAATTCTGGGATTTAACCAGGTCGCCCAAAAGCATTTGAATATGAAAACCTCGGATGAAGACCTGGGCCAGACCCTTGGCGCCTTGTCCATCGGAAACGGGTTTTACCTGGTATTGCCGGTATTGGGACCTTCAACTTTTCGGGATGCCATCGGAAGGGCAGGGGACTGGTTTATCACCCCTGTCAATTATGTGGAACCCTGGGAGGTGAACCTGGGGGTCTCCGTCATTGATAAAATCAACAGAATCTCTTTCAGGATTGGGGATTACGAAGCAATGAAAGAAGCATCCCTGGATCCCTATGTGGCCCTTAGAAATGCCTACATTCAAAACAGAAACAGCGAAATTGCAAAATAGAAGCGTGTCGGCTGAGTACTGTCAGGGATACCCTCCTCTATGAACCGAACAGATCCGAACGCCGGTTCGGCAGAAAATATCGCATTCTGTGGGATCTCACCCTGTCCAGGGCTGACAGGTCTATGTCGACGATGTGAATATTCTCTTTTGAATCAAGGCATTTGGAAACAATATTTCCATCCGGCCCGATCAAAAGCGCCAGCCCCGGGAAAATAAGTCCCCTGGTATTGTCTCCGGTCTGGTTCACGGCCGCAATAAAAATCCCGTTATCAAAGGCCCTGGCAGTTAAATGCCGCATCCAAGACTGGTATTTTTCCAGGGAACTGCCCCTGGGCGATGCATGGGGGATAAAAACAATATCCGCTCCTTGAACAGCCATGCGGGTGGATAGTTCAGGAAAGTGTGCATCATAGCAAAGCTGAATGCCGAAACGAATGGTCTTGTGGGCAAAGAGGCCGGCCGTGTTTCCCGGCGACAAATAGGATTTCTCATTGGGAGCCGTATGGATTTTTCGGTAGCTTTCCAGAGGTTTGCAAGGAGAAAACACAAGATGAGAGGCATATATGTGGCTGTTGTCTGCCTTTTCTGCAATGCCGGCCAGAATACAGATGTCCAATTGGTCTGCAATTCCGGTCAGAGACTGAACCCATTGCCCTGAAACAGGCGTTGCAATGGATGAAATCTTAGGGCCTGCCATATATCCGGTCAGGTTCAATTCAGGAAAGACCACCATGTCCGCATTTTGTGAGGCTGCCAAGGAAACGGCCTTCAGACAGGCAGATAAATTTTTTTCAAATGCGCCCGGAATGCTCTTCTGAATGACAAGGGCAACCCGAAGCTGTTTCATACTTTAAAATTGGCAGAGATTTTAAATACCCGGGTGGCCGGCAGGTTTAATATGGTCTTTACACCGGTTTTCTCAGAGATTTCTTCCAGACTTTTCTTGATGATATCCACTGAAGGGGCAATGAAGGTGAACCAGATATTAAAACGATGATCCCGCCGATAATTATGGGTAACCCCGGAATAAGAGTTGACCGTTTGGGTGAACAGATCAATTTTGTTTTCTTCCACCATTGCAGCACAGAGGGTTGAATGGTATCCAAGCCGGTCAGGACTGAAATTTCCGCCGATTCTCCGGATCAGCATCTTATCTTTCATGGTGTTGACCCGCTGGAGAAGTTCATCTTCGGAAAGATCCAGTTTTCCCGCAATTTTTTGAAAGGGCCTTGGGTCAATGGGAAAATCAAGCTGGATGGTATTGAGGATTTTTTTATTGGTTTCATCGAGTAGGGTCATCATCAACTCCCTGGCAATATAAAATAAAGGCCCTGCTTAAAGAAACAGAGCCTTTATAACCTAAAAAAAAGTGGATACGTATTTAACTATACACATCCGGTCGGTTTCGGGAGACCGGCCATTTTACAAGCACCTTTACCAGGTCCTGAAGGAAACAATTCATAGATGTGTTTCAGTTTGAATTTTGTAAGCTTGGACAGAACACGAACCATGGGGGCAATACCGTTTTTTTCGTAATAGTCCTGAAGAACTTTGATCAGCTGCCAATGTTCGTCGGACAGCTCGTCGATTCCTTCCTGACTTTTTACATAGTCTACCCACTCATCACAATACGTATTGTAATCAAGAAGGAATCCGTCTTCATCTATGTCGAATGTTTTTCCATTAAACTCAATATTTGCCATTTAAAATTTCCTCCAGTAAAAAGTTTTATTATCTATCATTTTTAAGACATACTGTCTTGGCTTCAATAGTCGCATCGATAACTGAAAACTAAACATATCCCAGCATCGAATACTTGTCAACAAAGAATATGCATATTTTGAAAAAATCACCCTCCCCAAAAGCGATATATTTAATACTCTTTCGGGGTCTGGTTGATTTCATCAAGAGTAAAGACGGGCCCGTCTTTACATACCAGTTCTTTTCCAATATTACACCGCCCGCACATCCCGATACCACACTTCATTCTGTTTTCCAGCGACATGATAATCTGGTGGGGTTTATACCCCAGCTGGGTAAGAGATGGCTGGGTGAATTTAATCATGATGGGCGGTCCACAGATGATGGCATAGGTATCTTCATCTGCCTTGGGGGCATTTTGTTCAACCACCTGGGGAACAAATCCGGTATGGTATTTCCAGTCAGGGTCATCGGTACCGTCCACCGTGATATGCATGTTGATATCATCCCGACGTTCCCATTCAAATAACTCTTCCCGGTAAAGCAGCATACCAGGGGACCTGGCACCATAGACCACATCGATATTTTTAAATTTGGACCGGTTGGCCGGATCCAGCATGTAAACAATGGAAGATCTAAGCGTTGTAAAGGCAAATCCACCGCCAATGATGACCACGTTTTTGTTTTCAAGTTTGTCCCAGGGATACCAGTTGCCCAAGGGGCCGCGGATTCCCATGATATCTCCCACCTTCATGTTGTGCAGATGGGAGGTGACCACACCGGTTCTAAAAACAGTAAATTTTACAAATCCTTTTTCAACCGGGGATGAGGCAATCCCAATGGGAATTTCTCCCACACCGGGTATGGATAATTCTGCAAATTGTCCGGCATGGTAAGCAAATTTTTCTTCATCCCCTTCATTGAGAAAAACAAATTTGAAGGTTTTAAGGGATTTGTCTTCAGTTGCAATCTGGATATCATCAATGCGAACTGGATACGGCATATAGGGGTTTTCCATGTATTTGGCTCCTTTTGTT
>VMSR01000034.1 GCA_013792075.1 Desulfobacula sp. | reverse complement strand
ACTGACGGTTACCATCACCAATCCTGAGATAGGTGAATCAAAGGAGCGGCTCATGATCGGATTTTCCGGTGAAGAGATAAAAAGCGCCTTTAATCCCAGATATTTTATGGATGCCTTACATTTATTCGAGGATTCAATTGTGGTTATAAATATAAAAGACAGCAAAAGCCCCTGCATTATCAAAGGTCTTGATGATGATAAACTTGTTTGTGTAATAATGGCAATGCATATATCATGAAAAATAATGAAATAGAAAAAGAGTATAATTCGGACTCCATAAAAGTTTTAGAAGGTCTTGAAGCGGTTCGTAAAAGACCTTCCATGTATATTGGAAACGTGGATCTGGCAGGCCTTCATCATCTGGTATATGAAGTGGTGGACAATAGTATTGACGAGGCCATGGCCGGTCATTGCGACACGATTCTGGTCACCATCCATTCAGATATGAGTGTGAGCGTGGAGGACAATGGCCGGGGGATTCCCGTTGAAATGCATGAAACAGAGCATGTACCCGCCTGTGAAGTGGTTATGACCAAACTCCATGCCGGCGGTAAATTTGACAAGGATTCTTATAAAGTATCCGGCGGTCTCCATGGTGTGGGAATTTCCGTTGTAAACGCCTTGTCAGAACTTTTGGAAATGGAAGTCTATAAAAATGGTAAAGTTTATTACCAAACCTACTCCAAGGGAGCCAAACGCACAGATCTTGTGATTAAAGGGGATACGATAAAAAGAGGCACCAAAATCAAATTTATTCCTGATTTTACCATCATGAATGAAAACGATTTTGTCTATGAAACCCTTTCCAGGAGAATGCGGGAACTGGCCTTTTTAAATAAAGGCTTAAGAATTATTCTGGAAGATGAGCGTTCTGCTGAAAAAGATAATTTTTATTTTGAAGGCGGGATTGTGTCTTTTGTGGAATATCTGAACCGCTCTTGTTCCCCCCTGCATGATCCCATTCATATTGAAGGGGACAAAAAAGATGTCCAAATTGAGGTGGCCATCCAGTATAATGACACCTTTAAGGAAAAACTTTTTTCCTTTGCCAATAATATCCGCACCATAGAAGGCGGTGCCCATGTATCCGGCTTTAAAGCGGCCTTAACCCGTACGGTGAATTCCTATATTACCTCGGGTTCCAACAACTTGCCCAAGAACATGCAGAATATAAAAATAAGCGGGGATGATATGCGGGAAGGTCTTTCCGTTATTATATCCGTAAAGCTTATGGAACCTCAGTTTGAGGGACAGACCAAGACCAAGCTGGGCAACAATGAGATCAAAGGGATTGTGGAATCTCTGCTGAATGAAAAACTGGGCCATTATCTGGAAGAAAATCCGACTGTGGCAAGAAAGATTATTGCCAAGGGTGTGGATGCAGCACGGGCCCGGGATGCAGCCAAAAGAGCCCGGGAGCTGGCACGGAAAAAAGGGACCCTTCTGGATTCCACCCTGCCGGGCAAGTTGGCCGCATGCGAGTATGCAGATCCTGCTGAAAGGGAATTGTTTCTTGTGGAGGGCGACTCTGCGGGCGGTAGCGCCAAACAGGGCAGAGACAGGCGATTCCAGGCTATTCTTCCCTTAAAAGGTAAAATTTTAAATGTTGAAAAAGCCCGGTTTGACAAAATATTGAGAAGCGATGAAATTAAAAACATTTTTACGGTTCTGGGCACAGGAGCCGGCCGGGAAGAATATGATATTTCAAAACTAAGGTACCACAAGGTTGTTATAATGACCGATGCCGATGTGGACGGTTCCCATATCAGAACGCTTTTGCTTACCTTTTTTTACCGTCAGATGCCGGATTTGGTTGCCAATGGATACCTGTATATCGCCCAGCCGCCCCTTTTCAGGGTGGGCTCCCGGAAAGCCGGCGTATACCTGAAAAATGAGGAAGAGTACTCTGGTTATCTGATCAAGCGGATATCTTCCCAGAAAAATTTATTTTTAAATAAAAGTGAAATTCCACTGCCCGAGGAAGAATTTTATGAATTTCTTCAAAATCTGACAGAATATTGTAGTGCTTTGAATTTATTAAATAAAAGAGGTTTTGATACAGATCTTTTATTGGTCCTTATTAAAAAAGGGGTAAAAGATAAAATTTTCCTGGAAACAAGACAAAACTTGGAAACCCTTGCCAAAGAACTTGGGGAAATCGGGTATAAGCCAGGTGAAATAGAGCAGGATATGGAAAGGGATATCCATGAAATGGATATTTATGACCAGGAGGGAAAACACTTATTGGTAAGGGTGGGAAAAGAAATTTTGTCCACCAATGATTACCAGCGCATGCTCAAAAATTATAAAAAAATAGAACACCTTGATTGCCCGACCTTTTCCGTCTCATCCAAGCAGGAAGATGCCAAAATCATCACAACGCTGGATACGCTGATCCAATTGTTTGAATTTACCATGGCGGAGGCCAAAAAAGGCATCAATATACAGCGTTACAAAGGTTTGGGTGAAATGAATGCAGACCAGCTCTGGGAAACGACCATGAATCCTGAAAAAAGAATAATGCTCCGGGTGAACATTGAGGATGCTGAAAAAGCAGATGAGATTTTTACCCTGCTCATGGGAGAGGAAGTGGAGCCCAGAAGAAACTTTATCCAGAAACATGCCCTTGAGGTATCTTCCCTGGATTATTAGTTTAATTACCCTGACCGGGTGTAGAGGTCAGCAAGACCGAAAAAAGGCTCCAGGGCCCTGGGCAGCAGCCCATGGGCCCAGGCCAGAAAAAGACCATAGTTGAGAACGGGAACCCGGTTTTCCCGAAAAACGGCAAGCCTTGCCTCCATGGCTTTTTGTGTGAGCATGCATCCCCCGCAGTGAATGATTAAATCCCACTCTTTGGGGTGTTCTGGCGCCTGGCGGCTGTGGACAAATTCCACCCGGGACCCCACCATCTGACGAAAAAGCCTCGGTATTTTCACCCGGCCCAGATCTTCGGCCTGACAATGGTGGGAGCAGGCTTCCATGACCAGAACCCGCCCGGTTTCCGGAAAATTTTTCAAGGCCTTAAGGCTTTTAATAAAATAGGCAGGGTCTCCTTTTTTCCTTGCGAACAAAAGAGAAAAAGAGGTAAGGGCCTGGTCTTCGGGCAAGTCTGCCGCCACCTTATGAAATGCCTGACTGTCTGTAATCACAAGGGATGGACGGATTGTTAAGGCTTTGTAAAAATAAGACAATTCTCTTTCTTTAACAATAAGGGCAGCACAATCCCGGTCCAACAGGTCCCGAATCGTCTCCACCTGGGGAAGGATCAGCCTTCCTGCCGGAGCCGACAAATCAATGGGCGTGACCAGCAAGACCAGATCCTGTTCCTTTACCAGGCCTTCTACCGGGGTGATTTCCCTGTTGATTTTCTGGTGAAGCTGCTCCATCCTTTCAACCAGCTTCAGGGCGCTTTCCGGATTAAAATTATCCTGGGAGATAAACAGGTTACCTGGGAAAAATCCTGTCTTGTCAGGATGGGGCAATTGATCTGAAAAGGTGGCAACACCGATCCAGGGAATCTTCCGGGCTTTAAGCCAGCCTAAAAATGCCTGTTCCTGGGGAAGGGGGGCCAGGTTGACAGGAGAAGCAAAAAGGAGCAAATCGGCTGCGATCAGCCTTTCTTTTGATTTTTGGACCCTCAGATCTCCCAATACACCTGTATCGTCCAGGCCGGCTGTGTCCGTGACCGCGCACATTCCCAATTTTCCCAGTTCTATTTTTCGGGTCACAGGGTCGGTGGTGGTTCCGGGGATATCAGAGACAATGGCCACATTTTTTTTAAAAAGATTGTTCATGAGTGAGGATTTTCCGGCGTTCCGGATGCCTGCAATCACAATGGTGGTTAATTCTGCCAGGGGGGTGGAGGTCATTTGGGTTCTCCTGTATCCATATTTGTCAGGTGATAGAGGGCATCGCCCCTTGCAAAACTTAAGTTTCGGTTCAAGGGTCTTATCCGTTGGTTCAGGCTTTCAATATCCTGAATGCCCTTTTCATTCAGACAGATTTTGCCAGGATACAATAGATACTTTTGTTTAAATTTGTCCTGGGTCAGGTTGGGCATCAGCACATTGGCACCGGCGGCAATCATCTGCTCGCGTCCGTCGGGCATAAGACTGCCGGCTGCGGTTGTCGCCGGAATATGGGCTTTGGGAAGCGCCAGGCGGACCAGGGCAACGCTCCGGAGGGTGTGTTCCAACGGATGTTGAAAAGAGTGTTTCAACGGGGTGTCCGGATGGGGGATAAAAGGTCCCAGACCGACCATATCCAGTTCCAGGCGCTGGCAAAGCAGAATATTTTCCAACCGGGTTTCCCGGGTCTCACCGGGCAATCCCACCATATACCCGCTGCCGACCTGGAATCCTGCGGCCCGGATATCTTCCAAGGCCTTGAGCCGGTCGTTCAGGCCAATGTTTCGCAATAAAAAATGAAGCTTGGGATCTGCTGTTTCAAACCGTAAAAGATAGCGGTCTGCACCGGCTTGTGCCAGCTTAAAATAGGCTTCCCGGCTTCGAATTCCGCAACTTAGGGTGACGGCCGCATCCTTTTTTCCCAGGTCTTTTATCTGTCTTACGAGTCCGCAGATTCTATCGATTGTGTAAACCGGATCTTCTCCTCCCTGGAGAACAAAGGTTCGAATTCCCCGGTCATACCCTGTTTGTAAGGCTTTAAGGATCATGGACGCTTCCATGCGATATCGGTTTGCCTTGTGGTTGCTGTTCCGGATACCGCAATAGAGGCAGTCATTGGTGCAGACATTGGTGAATTCTATCAATCCCCTTAATAGAATATCCCTGCCATGCACCTGGCAACAAGCAAGATTTCCCATGTCCATCAATTCCCGGGTAGAGGCATGGTAAAAAAGATCCATAATCTGGTCTGGAGAAAGCGGGACCACCTGGGTTGCGTTTTTTTCATCCTTTCCGGTCCCCATTAACATCATCCTTTCCAGTGTCTATAGATAAATATCCCGTTCGCCTGAGGCAATCCGGTCTAAAGAGTTCTGTATGCCGGATTGAATGGCAAGATTTTCCTCTTGTGCCACCAATCGTTCAATCAGAGAAAATCCATTTTCCCGGGTTTGGGGCGATGCAAAATCCGTCAAATATTCGGCAAAGGAGACCACCCCGTTGGGATGGCAATAGGATTTGATCAATCCAGGTTTGGCAAGATCCATGAAATCCTTGCCCACCCGCCCCCGGCGGTAACAGCCCGTGCAAAAGGAAGGAATGAATCCCATGTCCACCATATCATTGATGACCGTTTCCATGGACCGCAAATCTCCCAAAGAAAACTGACCCTCCTCTGTCTTGGCCTGGGTATATCCGCCTATGGCGGTCCTGGACCCGGCGGACACCTGGCTGACCCCGTACCGGAACAATTCGTGCCTGAGTTCAGCTGTCTCCCGGGTGGAAAGGATGATGCCGGTGTAGGGAAGGCACAACCGGATGACCGCAATAATGGTGCGAAAGGCATTGTCATCCACCGGGAACGGAACCTTTTCTGCCAAAGGGGCGCCCTGGGCCGGTTCAATTCTGGGCACACTGACCGTATGGGGGCCGCAATGAAACAAGTGTTCCAGTTCTTCTGCATGTTTGAGAAGAGCCAGGGTCTCAAACCGATGATCTGCCAGGCCGAAAAGGGCGCCTATACCGACATCGTTTATTCCGCCTTCCATGGCCCGGTGCATGACAAACAAACGGTTCGTGTAATCTGATTTTGGGCCGCTGGGGTGATATCTACCATAAAGATGCGGGTCATAGGTTTCCTGAAAGCAGATATAGGTGCCGATGTTACAGGTTTTCAACTCCCGGAACTGGTCGACCGTCAAAGGTGCGATCTCTACATTCACCCGGCGGATGCCCTGGCCGTTTTCCCTTACCTTGTAAATGGCATCCAAGGCCTGCTTTAAGTCTTCAAGGTCATTGTCACAGGTTTCCCCATTGAGCACCAGAAGGCGCTTATGCCCCTCTTTCAAGAGAGCCCTTGTCTCGGCTATAATTTCTTGTAGGGTTAATTTTCGTCTTTTTAGTTTTTTGTTATCCTTCCTGAACCCGCAATAAAGGCAGTTATTGATGCAATAATTACTGGTGTACAGGGGGGCAAACATGACCAGACGCTTGCCGTAAATCGTTTGTTTTGCCTGTTCCGCCGCGTCCATAATCCGTTGGATCTGATCGGGTTTTCGGACCGACAGCAATGCGGCCGCATCCTCAACATTCAGACCGTTGAGTGCTGCCGCCCGGGACAGAACCTCACTGATTTTTTCTTCCCCGGCTTCCGGTCGGGATGCCAGTTTTTTTAACGCCTCACAATCGATAAATGTCCGGTATTCTTCTAAAGGCAGCTTTGCCATTTACCCTTCCTTTTATTTAAACCCGGATCGGATATAGATCCGGGTATTTAAGGTTAAATCAAGATCAGGTTCTCTGTTCGATCTCTTTCCATATTTCATCCATGGTGTGTTTAATGGTGTGCCGCCTGTCCCTGTATGTTGTATGGAGAAGATGGTGGCTGGTTTCTCCCATGGGGGCGCCCAAAAAATCTTCATAAAGAACTGTAATCATTGGATTATTGTGTGACTGGCGAATGGGGCGATGCTGATCAATGGTGTACAGGCCTTTTTTCCGCTCCTGCCAGGTGCCCTGGTAGCTGTGTTTGCTTCTTGGCTGACCGCCGCCTCCGGCACATCCTCCCGGACAGGCCATTACCTCCACAAAGTCATAGGTATTCCCATCGGTTTTTATTGATTCCAGCAGCCTGCGGGCCGCTTTAAGGGTGTGCACAACTGCCAGCTTTCTGGAACCCAGATCCGGGCCCAGATCAACCACTGCCTCCCGAAAGTTTTCCTCCCCTCTCAGGTCGGTGTATTCTACCGTTGCCAGTTCTTTTCCGGTCGCAACTTTATAAACGGTTCTGACGGCCGCTTCCATGACACCGCCCGTGTTTCCAAAGATCACGGCAGCACCTGAGTAGTCAGACATCCATGGGCTGTCAAAGCCGGAATCTGGCAGATCAGCAAGGTCCATTCCCTCCCGTTTCAACAATCGTGCAAGTTCCCGGGTGGTGAGGACAACATCCACGTCCAGAAAGCCCTTTGTTTTAAATTCCGGGCGGTTTGCTTCTCCTTTTTTGGCCGTGCATGGCATGATGGAGATCACCCGGATGCGGCTGGGATCAAGACCCATCTTTTGGGCCAGGTAGGTTTTGGCCATTGATCCAAGGGCTTGCTGGGGCGAGCGGGTTGTGGAAATATGCTCACGCATATCCGGATAATTTTTCTCGACAAAGTTCACCCATCCGGGGCAGCAGGAGGTAAACATGGGAAGAACCCCCTTGTTTTTAATGCGCTCCAATAATTCGGTCCCCTCTTCCATAATCACCAGATCTGCGGTGAAATTGGTATCCAGAACCACATCGGCCCCAAGCTGTTTGAGTGCAGTGATGATCTTTCCTTCAAGATTTTCACCCTTTGTCATGTTGAATTCCTCACCAATGGCCGTTCTTATCGCCGGGGCAAACTGCACCACCGTGACAAGCTCGGGATCGAAAAGCAGGTCCAGGGCTGCTTCAATGTCATTTTTCTCGGCCAGGGCTCCCACCGGACAGACCAGGATACATTGGCCGCATGAAACACAGTCCGATTGGTTCAGGGGCAGATGATCCCTTACACTGATTTCTGTTTCAAGCCCTTTTTCCGTGATAACCAGTGCATCGATTCCCTGAATGTCCCGGCACACCGCAACACAGCGAAAACAGCGAATGCACTTGCTCATATCCCGCACAACAGCCGGAGACGAATCATCTCTGCTGCGTCGCTGGTAAAACTGGGGGTAGGTATAACGGGTTTGTTTCAGTCCCACAAACTGGGCCACATCCTGAAGTTCACAGTTTCCGTGACGGATGCAGGCGGCACAGTCCTGGTTATGGTCGGCAATGAGCAGTTCCACCTGGAGCCGTTGCATCTGCCGGACTTTCGGTGTCCTGGTCAGGACGCTCATGCCCTCTTCCATGGGGGTGGTGCAGGCGGTGACGATACGATGTTGGGAATCGTTTTTCTTCTGTATATCGACCAGGCAAACCCTGCAGGTGCCGGGGGTATGATTCAGGTCCGCCATTTCGCACAAAGTGGGAATGAAGTGGTTGTTTGCCTTTGCAACCGTGAGTACGACCTGGTTTTTATTGAATTCGACCTGTTTGCCATTTATACTTCCTATCATTATCAGAGCCTCCCTATGGTTTCCTAGTGTTCAGTAATGGCAGAATAGACACGGTAACACCGCATGCAACGCTGGGCTTCGGTATATGCCTGGTCAACGGAAATGGGTTTTTCAACCTCTTCAAAAATCTTTTTTCGGATCAGGGGATCAAGCTCCTTTATCTTCACCCGGTATTCATGTTTTACGGGGATATTAATGCCCTTTGCGATCATGGGCTGAAGATCAGCCACCAGCTGGGACATCCTTTCTTTGGGTTGAAACCGGATGCGGCCCAGGGTCAGGTAGTCGTCAATACTTCTGGCCGCTTTTTCTCCCTGGGCCATGGCCTGGACCAGGGTGGCCGGCCCGCTGACACAGTCGCCGCCTGCAAACACCCCTTTCCGGGTGGTAATTAACGAAGCCGGGTTCACCCGAATGGTTCCCCAGGTGTTGAGTTCAACCCCGTCTTTTGGCGTTACAAACCCAAGCTCGACCTGCTGGCCGATGGCCGGGATGATATGGTCGGTATCGATGGTAAATTCACTTTCGGCAACAGGAACCACGCTGCTCCTTCCGCTCTCATCCGGATTTCCCAACGCCATTTTTATGAGTTCAATCCCCCGTATCCTGCCATCCTTCACCAGGATCTTGGTGGGGTTGGTCAGGAAATGAAAGATAACGCCTTCTTTTTTGGCTGCTTCAATCTCTTCATGGTCGGCGGGCATTTCCTTCTCACTCCTTCGATAGATCAAATGAACTTGTTTGACGTTCATTCGCAGGGCTGATCTGGCACAGTCCATGGCCACGTTTCCCCCTCCCACCACCACCATTGTTTCACCAAGTTCCATGGGAATACCCCGGTCAATATAGTCGTGGTTGATGCGAAGCAGAAAATCCACCCCAAAGTCATAGCC
This sequence comes from Desulfobacula sp., assembly GCA_013792075.1. Lineage (GTDB taxonomy): Bacteria > Desulfobacterota > Desulfobacteria > Desulfobacterales > Desulfobacteraceae > NBML01. Next base: position 25,445 of record VMSR01000034.1, on the reverse strand, counting down.
TTGTATTTCAGGGTCTTCATAGGCCACCTGCATCGTTTTGCCCTTATGGGTCCCGATACCCAGGAATACAGAGGCGTATCCTCTTTCCACAAGATCATTAAGGGTGAAGTCCCGGCCCATTTTCTGATTGTAAAAAATCCGGCCCCCCAAGGTTTCGATGATGGAAACCTCTTTGGCAAGCACCGCTTTTGGAAGCCGATATTCGGGGATACCCGTGGCCGCCATGCCGCCCGGAATGGACTTGGCCTCAAATATATCGACCGGATATCCCTTGAGCAGCAAATGATAGGCCGCGGCGATGCCGGCCGGCCCGGTACCCACAACGGCTACTTGCAGATGCGGATCCTTTGGGTCTTCGGGGGCATAGGCTGAAAACCATTCATTGATCACCCCTTGCTCATGGTCAGCCACAAATCGCTTAAGTACCTTTATCCCGACAGCTTCGTCCACCTGGGTGCGCCGGCAGGCCATCTCACAAAACCTCACACATACCCGGCCGCAGGTGGCGGCCATGGGATATTTTTGTAAAATTACCCCCAGAGAGTGGGTAAACTTACCGTCCTTGATGTAGTCAATGTACTTGGGAACATCCACCTTTGAAGGGCAGGCCTCTATACAAGGTGCCGACACATAGGTTTCACAGGGTTGCCTCAGGGGGATGGGGGTTGAAAGTTCTGACAGGATTGCCTCCCTGAAGAATTGGAACATCCCAAGGAGGGCTACGGTTGCCGTTTGTCCCAGCCCGCACAGGGAGGTGCTTTTTATCTGTTCTGCGATGATTTCAATTTCATCCAGGTCTTTGGGACTGCCTTTCCGGTTTACCAGGTCTTCAAGTTTGCGTTTAATGATCTGGGTACCGACCCTGCAAGGGGTGCATTTACCGCAGGATTCTCTGGCCACCCGTTCCATATAATGAAGCAGGGCATCTAAAAGATTCACCTTTTTTTCAAAGATAAAAAATCCGTGTCCCCCGAAAAAAGCCTTGATGGGGTTTCCCGTATTAAATTCATCAAAGTCGTTGAATTCTGGGTGTTCCTCGATTTCAAATATTTGTCTGTTTCGATTGTCGATGACCTTACCATCCCATGCGCCGAAAATTACTTTAGCCATAAATAGAGTCCCATTCGTTTCAATAGGTGTCTGGTTATTGTTCGCTTGATTCAATAGTCCTGTTTATTTTCAGATCGTTTGACCAGGGATGTGCAAAATAAGTACCAGGAGAGATGCAGTCTTTTACCAAAGGAAAGGCGGGCTTGTTTTTATCATGTTCTCAGCGGTTTTAAACCTTATAAAAAAGGTGTTCACCAAAGGGATGGGCAAGACTGCATGTCCATTTTTTTTACACTATGCATAGAGATCCTGCCCGTTTCCCAGACAGGATGTTTTTTATCAACCCATTTTTTGGGGCAATAAGATCTGCCAAGGCTGCTGGGCTCTCCGGAATGATCTTATCCCTGGAGAAACCTTCCATGGCATTTCTTTTGCTTAAAGACATCATGACACAAACGATATGACACCCTTTGAATTTGCTTCGGTTTTCATTTAAAAAAAGAAAAGGATAGATTCATGGCAAACAGCTTATACATAACGCCAACAGAAACCAAGAGCGGGAAATCGTTGATCGTCCTGGGGATTATGCAGCTCCTATTGAGGGATATCCGAATTGTCGGGTTTTTCAGGCCCATCATAAATCCATCTGAAAAAAACGGCAAAGACTTTGACATTGATCTGGTGCTGTCCCATTTTTATATAGGCCTTCGGTATGAAGAGACCTATGCCTTTACCATGGAAGAGGCAAAGAACATGATCAACTCCGGCCGGCAGGCTGAAATGATGGAAACCATCCTCAGCAAATACAAGCAGCTTGAGGGAAAATGCCGGTTTGTCCTGTGCGAGGGGACCGATTTTGCGGCGGGCAGTGAAGCCTTTGAGTTTGATATCAATGCCGACATCATGGCGATTCTCGGCAGCCCGGCCATTGTGGTTTCAAACGGGTACCAGAAGTCCATTGACGAGGTGGTCAGCTCCAACCAACTCTCCATCGAAAGCCTTCAGAACAAAGGGGTGGATGTTTTGGGGGTACTTGTCAACCGGGCAGATCCCCTTTGTATAGAGGCGTTGAAGGCAACCCTTAAAAAGGCGGTCCATTCGTCAGACTGCCTGGTCTACGCAATTCCGGAACTAGATACCCTGAGCCGGCCGACCATCAGGGATGTTCAAAAATATTTTAATGCGGAAATTCTGTATGGCGAAGAGGCCATGGACAACCAGATCTCGGATTATATTATTGCCGCCATGCTGGCCCCCAATTTTCTCAACCATATCAAAAAGGACAGCCTGGTGATCAGTTCCGGGGATCGGTCCAGCATCGTTTTGACCAGCCTTGCCTCCAGATACTCCTCTTCCTACCCCGATATTTCGGGTATCATGGTAACCGGAGGGATACGGATGCCGGACACGATTCTGCGGCTTATCGAAGGATGGAAAGGGGTTCCCGTGCCCATCATCCAGACCGGGGAGCCAAACCATTCCGTAGCCATGGCCTTGAACCATCTCCATGGAAGGATTTCCCCGGAAAATCCCAAGCGGATTGCCCTGGCCCTTGGTACCTTTGAGGCCCATGTGGATACGGAAGAACTCAGACTAAAGCTTGCCGCAAGAAAATCCCTTCGGATCACGCCCCAGATGTTCGAGTACGGCCTCATTGAAAAGGCCAAAAAGAATCGGCAGCATATTGTTTTACCCGAAGGCATCGGGGAAAGAATACTCCGGGCCGCCGACATTTTGTTGCGCCGTCTGGTGTGCGACATCACCCTGCTGGGAAAGGAAGAAGCCGTCCATCAGAAAATCAAGGAACTGGGCTTAAACCTTTCCGGGGCACATATTGTTCAGCCGGACAAAAGCCCATTTCTGGAGGACTATGTTGAGACCTTTTTCCAGTTGAGAAAAGCAAAGGGGATCACCATGGACATGGCCAGGGATACAATGATGGACCCCACCTATTTCGGGACCATGATGGTTCAGAAGGGCCATGCCGACGGCATGGTCTCCGGCTCCATCAACACCACGGCCCATACCATTTTACCCGGATTCCAGATCATCAAGACCCGACCGGGCGCCGGCATTGTTTCGTCTGTATTTCTGATGTGTCTCAAGGACCGGGTCCTGGTGTTTGGAGATTGCGCCGTCAACCCGAACCCGACGGCCGAACAGCTGGCTGAAATTGCCATTACTTCGGCAAAGACGGCAAAGGTGTTTGGCATTGAACCGCTGGTTGCCATGCTCTCTTACGCCACCGGCACGTCCGGAACCGGAGTGGATGTGGAAAAAGTGATCAAAGCAACACAGATCGCCAAAGAGATGGACCCTTCTTTACTGCTTGAAGGCCCCCTCCAATATGATGCCGCTATTGATCCTGAGGTGGCAAAGACAAAGCTGCCCGAGTCCAGGGTGGCCGGTAGGGCCACGGTGTTTATTTTTCCGGATCTGAACACGGGAAACAATACCTACAAGGCGGTTCAGCGGGCTTCGGAAAAATCCGTGGCCATCGGCCCCATCCTTCAGGGCCTGAACAAACCCATCAACGACCTGAGCCGTGGCTGCACCATACCGGACATTGTCAACACGGTTGCCATCACGGCCATCCAGGCCCAGGCCGGCAAAGGGTTAATTTAAAGAGGCATCATATCCTCTACCCTTGGATTTAAAAAACAATATAAATTGACGAAGCTATGAATTTTATTTATTATATGAACATCATTCATACATCCTTATAATCATAACCAAAGGAGGATATCATGAATCGGTCCATTCATAAAATTATAGATGAACAAATCAAGCGGTGGGAACTGAGTAAAACCTCACCTTCTCTCCAGGTTCTTCCCACCAACCTCATCACTATTTCAAGGGAATCCGGGAGCAGGGGCCTGGAAGTGGCTGAACGACTGGCGGCTCAAACAGGGTTTGACCTGTTTCACCATGAAATTCTGGAAGCCATGATTGAGACGTCTAAAAACAGCAAAACCCTTTTGGAAACCCTGGATGAAAAAGGCATGAACATTGTGGATGATATCGTATCTTCCCTGGTCAATGAGCATCATCTCTGGCCGGATGACTATTCGAAACTGCTCCTTAAAATTTTAAATACCATTGGAAAACATGGAAATGCCATCATCCTGGGCAGAGGGGGTAATTTTGCCCTTAAAAAATTAAAGATACTCAGGGTTAGAATTGTTGCACCAGGTGCCATTCGGCAAAAATTTCTCCAAAAGGCCCGGGATCTTTCCCCGGAGGATGCCCAAAAATTTATGATCAGCACAGACGCCAACAGAAGCGCATTTGTAAAAAGATATTATAATAGTGATGCCAACGACCCCGCCAATTATGACCTGATTCTGAATACCGGCACCCTTTCCGTGGACAAGACAGTTCAGATCATTCAATGCGCCATCAGTGCGTCCTGATTCGGCTTTTTTGGATTCTTCAGGGCATCATGGATTCCATGGCTTTTTTCATCTGGCGGGCGGCCTGTTTCAACCGTTCTTCGTTTTCCACCAGGGCCAGGCGCAGATACCCTTCCCCTTCGTCGCTGAATCCGGTTCCAGGGGCCACTGCCACATTGGCCCGGTTCATCATTTCAATGGCAAACTGCAGGGATCCCATTTTGTCAAAAGGTGCCGGTATTTTGGCCCAGACAAACATCCCGGCCTTGGGTCGCTTGATATCCCAGCCCATGCGTTCCAGGCTGGAGCATAGGACATCCCTGCGGACTTCATAGGTTTTGCATAATTCAAGGATGGTATCGTCGCAATCCCTTAAGGCGATAATACCGGCCACCTGGATGGCGGAAAAAATGCCATAGTCAAAATAGCCTTTTATTTTACCCAGGGCCTGGATCATTTGCTCATTGCCCACACAATATCCGATTCGCCATCCGGCCATGTTGTAGGATTTGGAAAAGGACCCAAATTCAACGCCCACATCCTTGGCGCCTTCTGCCTCAAGGAAGCTTGGGGCCCGGTATCCGTCAAAGGTGATCTTGGAATAGGCAAAATCATTGATGACCATGAATTTAAAGCGTTTGGCCAGTTTGACCACTTCTTTAAAAAAGTCGATGTCCGTGACAACGCCTGTGGGGTTGTGGGGGTAATTGAGCAGCAAAACCTTGGGTTTGGGATAACAGGATTCGCAAACATTGATGATCCGGTCCAAAAAACTTTTTTCCGGGGCAATGGGTATTTTCATGACAGTGGCACCGGCGATGACGGCTGCATAAATATGGATGGGAAAAGCCGGAGCCGGCACCAGGACAGAATCTCCAGGACCCATTATGGCCAGGCAAAGGTGTGAGATCCCTTCCTTTGACCCGATGGTAAAATAGGTTTCTTTTTCCGCATCCAAATCAATATTGTAATGGCGTTTATAATATTTTGCGATTTCAATTTTCAGATGGGGCATGCCCGAGCTTTCCGGATACCGGCTGGCCTTTGGGTCCTTGGCAACTTCCACCAGTTTTTCAATCACCGCACCCGGGGTGGGGTCCATGGGGTTTCCCATGCCAAGGTCAATGACATCATCCCCGTTTCTCCGTTTTTCCATTTTCATTTTATTGATCATGCCGAACAGATAGGGCGGCAATTGTTCCATACGAGCGGCAAATCGAATGATGGGATTTTCTTCCAAAACCAAACTCCTTATAAAAAGTAAAATAAATAATATAAGGTTAAAACCATATCAGATTTTATTCCCAGAAGAAAAGTAAATTTTATAGCCGGTTGCAAAGGTGGGCAAAAAAATGGTATTTTGCCCCTATATTTTTTATATACAAACCCGATAACCAGAAGGTGACCAGAGTGAAACCACAGGAAATAGAAGACAAGAGCTTTCTGATCATAGAAGAAGAAGCCGGGGATCATGGATTTAATGAACAGGAATGGCCCGTGGTCAGACGGATGATCCACACCTCTGCCGATTTTGACTATATCAAGAGCGTCCGGTTTTCCAAAGGGGCGATTGACCGGGGGATCCAGGCGATCTTACAGGGAAAAAACATCATCACGGACACCAACATGGCCCGGGTGGGAATTCGAAAAAAAGAGGTTCATGCCTTTGGCGGGCAGGTCAGGTGTCTTATTGCCGATGAAGCCGTGGCAGAAAAGGGAAAAAAGGCCGGGACCACCCGTGCCCTGGCTGCCGTGGATATGGCGGCAAAGGAGATGGAAGGCGGGATTTATGTGGTGGGAAATGCGCCCACAGCCCTTTTGAGACTTATTGCCCTGATCCGGGAAGAAAAGGCAAATCCCGCTTTGATCATCGGATTTCCCGTGGGGTTTGTTAATGCAGCAGAGTCCAAGGATGAACTCATGGGTCTTGATTTTCCCCATATTACCAACAAGGGGAGAAAGGGCGGATCCAATATTGCGGCCAGTATTGTAAATGCTCTGGCTATCATGGCTTACCAGACAAACAATTCTTAACCGTTTACGGGAGGTTCCCATTAAAGGCTTTGTCATTGCTGCCACGGGCAGTGGAACCGGAAAAACCACCATCAGTCTGGCCATCCTGGCCTATTTGCGGTCAAAGGGAATTCAAGTGGCACCGTTCAAGGTGGGTCCGGACTTTATTGATCCCGGTCACCACACCAAAATTGCCGGGCGAACAAGCGTTAACCTTGACTCCTGGATGCTGACAAAAGCCTACAACCAAAGCTTGTTTGCCAAAAATTCCCAGGGTTGCGACCTGGCCGTGGTGGAGGGGGTCATGGGGCTGTTTGACGGGTATGACAGCACATCAGAAACAGGATCCACGGCCCAGATGGCCAAATGGCTGGACCTTCCGGTTTTGCTCATCGTCAGCGCAAAGGGCAAGGCCAGGAGTGCGGCAGCCATTGTCAAAGGGTTTGAAACTTTTGACCCGGATCTTACTCTGGCCGGGGTGATTTTCAGCCAGACCGGCAGCCGGCGGCATTATGAATACCTCAGGGATGCCGTTGAACAAAATTGTACCACCCCCTGCCTGGGCTTTATGCCCAGGAATGAAGAAATCGTTATGCCCGAGCGACACCTGGGACTGATGACGGCCGATGAACTTGTGATGTCTCCCCGGGTAATCTCCCTTCTGGTCTCCATGGTCGAGGAGCACTTGGACATGGATGCATTGATCAAGCGCCTGCCCGTGATTGAACCCAGGAAAGTTCCGGCAGATTTACCGGCATCCATCAAAAATAAAACAATGGAAAAACAGGGCCCGGTCATTGCCGTGGCAAGGGACAAGGCCTTTTGTTTCTATTACCAGGACAATCTTGACAGCTTAAAAAAAGCCGGAGCAAGGCTTGTCACCTTTTCCCCTTTAACAGACACGCAATTGCCCCCTGGGATTGACGGGATTTATCTGGGCGGGGGCTACCCCGAGGTCTTTGCCGAACACTTGTCCGCCAAGACCACGCTTCTGGCCCAGATCAGGGAATTCAGCCGGGCCGGTATGCCCATATACGGCGAGTGCGGGGGGTTCATGTATTTGTGCGGCCAGGTATCGGGCATGGACAGACAAGCGCAATATGCCATGACCGGTTGTTTTGACTTTTGCGTTCAAATGTCCCGGCGCCTTCGGTCCCTGGGATACAGGGAGATAACCCTGACCGCTGATACCCTTATCGGCAGAAAAGGGGATGTGATCCGGGGGCATGAATTTCATTATTCTTCTCTGGTGGACACGAATGCCCAAAAGGATACGGACACCCAAAAGGACAAAAGCGCCCGGGATTTGACAATCAAAAATGTCTACCAGGTCACCTCACGGGCAGGCCAGGATATTTTGCTCAAAGGATACCAAAAAAATCAGACCCTCGGGTCCTATCTCCATGTTCATTTTGCCAGCAACCCCAATTGTGCGCCCGTTTTTGTGGAACACTGTGCCAGCTTCAGACAGGCCCGGCAAACATCAAGACCTGAACAACCCATAAAATCTGGCAAGGAGCACCATGGCCTCCAAAGTGCTTAAACAGGGATTCACCACGGGGGCGGCAGCAGCCGCTTCGGTAAAGGCGGCTCTGCTGGCCCTTGTCACTTCCCAAACACCTGTTGTTGTTTACATTGAATTTTTAACAGGTGAAAAAAAAACAATTGCGATAAAGGAAGTCCTGCGGCTTTCAGACACCTGCTGCAAGGCCTCCGTGATAAAAGATGCCGGGGATGACCCGGACATCACCCACAAGGCCGAGATCGGAGCCAAAGTGACGCTGTCACCCGCCAAAGAGCTAAAGCTTATTATTAAGGGCGGCAAAGGAGTGGGAAGGGTTACCAAGCCCGGACTCGAAGTCGGGGTGGGAGAACCGGCCATCAATTCGGGTCCCCGGCAAATGATTCTGAATGTGGTAAAAGAGGTGTTTGCCCAAACCTCCCTGCCCGGCAAACAGGTGATCGTTGAAGTTTTTGTTCCCCGGGGAGAGATTCTTGCCCGAAAAACCCTGAATGCCCGCCTGGGAATTGTCGGGGGCATCTCCATTCTCGGAACCACCGGCATTGTAAAACCCTTGTCCCATGACGCCTATATTGCCACCATCCGGTCCAGCATCTCCGTTGCTGCAGCCCGGGGCATTGACACCCTGGTCTTTACCACGGGAAGACGGAGTGAACGGTATGCCATGGGACTTTTTCCCGCCTTTTTTGAGGAAGCCTTTGTACAGACAGGGGACTTTTTCAAGGCAGCCATTGATGAGGCCCTCACAAAAAAGGCTGTCCGGGAAATTATCTATACTGTTTTTTTCGGCAAGGCCGTTAAAATGTCCCTGGGATTTGAACACACCCATGCGGCAAAATCTGAACTGACCCTGAAAACCCTGGCCCAATGGGCCCGGGAGATCACAGGAAATGAGCACCTTTTTTGCGACATAAGCCAGGCCAATACCGCCCGCCACGCATTTTCCTATATTTATCCGGCATATCCCGGACTGCTGGGCTTTGTGGTAAAAAAAATCATGGAAAATGCCGCAGGGTTTGCCAGGGGTAAAATTTGTATCCGGGTGGTGATCCTGGCTTTTGACGGGCAAATCGCCTTTGATTCTCAAAACCCTAAGGAACTTCCATGAAAAAGCATGAATCCGATGCAAAAACCATTTTAAAACGGCTGGGGAAATTATCTGTTTTTTTAAAGGACCTGGATGCAGATGCCGGCAATGATGAATGCTTTAATTATCCCCTTGAGATTATCCAGAAAACACTGATGTTTGATATCAGCGTGCTGTACAAGGTGACCAATATTATTAACGACCGCCTGATTCTGGAGGTGGTGAAGGTGCTGGATCCCAAAAATTCCCGGCTGGATCTGGAGGAAGGACGAAAGCTGCGGTTGTTCCTGGATGCCCGGGACAAACGCTATGTCAACGAGGTCAATGCTTTTTTAAACAAAAAGGTTTCCCATATCAATGTTCCGGGCATGGGGTGCGATGTCATGGGGTATGTTTTTTTTCCCCAGGATTGCGGCGGGGCCTATCTGTTCGGGGGGGATTTTTTCGGCAAAGAAGCCTCGGTTAAGGATTATGAGGTCAGCACCGTGGAGATCATGTGCAATTTTTTGAGCACCCTCCTTTTAAAAACCCAATTTAAACAGCAGGCGGAATATGACGGCCTTACAGGGCTTTATAATTCCCGAAAAATAAAACAAGAAGTGGAAAAGCTTTTAAAACGGCTTGAACGGAAACCGGGGATATCGGCCAGCATTGTCATGGGGGATATTGATTTTTTTAAACGGGTCAATGATACCTACGGCCATATCCAGGGGGATCTGGTTTTAAAACAAGTGGGGAAGATTCTTTCCGAGTCCATGCGGGAATATTTTGATATGGCAGGCCGGTACGGCGGTGAAGAGTTTTTATTCATCCTGGATGAAACAGACGGCAATGAAGCGGTTCGGGTTGTGGAACGGATTCGGAAAAAAATAGCGGCCGCCAAATTTGTCCAGGTGGACAGATCCGGTAAAACCCTTGGGGATCAGTTTTTGAACATCACCATGTCCTTTGGTGTGGCCCATTTTGACAACCCTTCTGACATTGGAACCATGACCGACTGCATTGGAAGGGCAGACCATGCCCTATATGCATCAAAACAGAACGGCAGAAACAGGACAACCCTTTTTGAGGAAAAAACAAGCCATGCAGATATCTCCCATCGGGGTGATCAAAACCCCGTTCAATGATTTAAAAGGCATGCCCATCCAGCCAACCGGTGCCAGGGATATAGAAGGAACCCTTGTGATCAACCCGGAATATGAACCAGGATTGGCAGATATACAAGGATTTTCCCATATTATCTTATTGTATCATTTTCACAAGTCTTCGGGATATGATCTTCTGGTAACCCCTTTTCTGGACACCCAAAAAAGGGGGCTGTTTTCTACCCGTGCCCCGAGAAGACCCAATCCCATCGGACTGTCCATTGTGGAACTCACCGGTCGGGATAAAAATTTGATCTTTGTTCGCGGCATTGATGTCCTTAACAACACCCCCCTTATTGATATCAAACCCTATGTGCCCAAGTTTGATATAAAAGAGGTAACCGCCACAGGCTGGCTGGAAAAAACCCAGAAAAAAGCCGCCACAATGAAATCAGATGACCGGTTTATGGAAAAATAACCAACCGGCAGGCAGCGTCCTAGGATAAGGTTTTGCTGAACCGGGCCCAGGCCAGGGATATGAATGCAATGGCCAGGGTTGCCTGACCCAGGATGGCCGGCCAGAGGACCTGTATGCCAACGCCTTTCATCACGATTCCCCGAAGAATTTCAAGATACCAGCGCATGGGATTCAGATAGGTGGCATGCTGGACCAGGGCCGGCATGTTTTTAATGGGAAACATGAACCCGGACAGCATGACGCAGGGCATTAAAATCAAAAAACTGGTGAGCATGGCCTGCTGCTGGGTGGAAGCAGAGGCGCTGATCAAGAGGGCAATGCCCATGTTCCCGAACAAATAGAGGCCTGAAAGCCCATATAGCAGCACAAGACTTCCCTTGACCTGGATGTTAAAGACCAGAAACGCCACAACCAGCATGATGGTCATGGAGATATAGCCTGTGACCATATAGGGAATGGTTTTGCCCAGGATAAACTCTATTTTCCGGATGGGGGTTACCATGACCTGCTCAATGGTGCCGATCTCCTTTTCCTTGACAATGCCGATGCTGGTCAGAAGCAGGCTGAAAATAAAGAGCATCACGGCAATAAGGGAGGGAACAAAATAGTATTTACTCTCCTGGTTTGCATTGTACCAGGCACGTTCCACAGTCTCCACCAGGACGGGCCCAGGTGTAATTCCCCTTTCCCCCAACTGATTTTCAAGTTTTTTATTGGAATAGGCCTGGATGATCCGGCCGGCATATCCCTGGACAATGGCCGTGGTATTGGCGTCTGTTCCGTCTGTCAATACCTGGACCTTGGCAGTGGACCCCTTGGAAATGGCCTGTTCAAATCCTGAGGGTATATAAATGACAGCCCGCACAACGGCCTGGTCCAGAAGTTCTGCAATCTGACCCTGGGATGCGGCCGCCTGAACAATCTGAAAATAACCGCCAGCCGTAAAGTCGCTGATCAACTCCCGGGAGGAGACGCTTTTGTCCATGTCCAGCACGGCCGTGCGGATGTCGGTTACATCCGTGGTCAGGGCAAAGGCCATGATCACCATCTGGATCACGGGCATGCCAAAAATGACTGCCCGCATGCGCGGATCCCGCAGCATTTGTAGAAATTCCTTGACCAGCATCTGTTTTAAGCGAAGGATCATATTTATTCCAGTTTGAATTTAAATTTGCGATTGGCCAGAAAAATCATGACAAGGGCATAAACCGAAAGCAGCAAGGCATCCAGCCAGAGAATTTCAAGGCCGATACCTTTGAGATATATCCCCCGCAGGATCGCAATAAAATACCGGGCCGGCACAATATAGGTGATGCACTGGATGGGGCCGGGCATGTTTTCAATGGCAAAGACAAAACCGCTTAGGATCAATGTGGGAAGATAGCCTGACACAATGGCGATCTGGTTGGCCAGGACCTGGGATTTTAAGATGATGCTCAGGCTCATTCCCCAGAAAAGCGCCCCGGTCAGAAAAATGGCGGCCATGGCAAAAAGCAGGCCTGAAGCGCCCACAATGGGCACATCAAACAGCCATTTGCCCATGGCAACGGCAAGGGCCACATCAACCATGCCGATGACAAAATAGGGAATCACCTTGCCGAAAATCAGTTCAGGGCCTTTCAGGGGTGTTGAGATGAGCTGTTCCATGGTGCCGGTTTCCCATTCCCGGGCAATGGTGACAGAGGTGAGCATGGCTGCGATCACCACCATGACAATGGCGATGATCCCGGGGATGATCACATTCTGGCTTCGCAGATCCGGGTTGTACCAGGAGCGGCTGACCATTTCCACCGGGGGCGACAAATTTTTTCTGCCTGCAAGCTGCATTTTTCTGGCCGTGATATTAGCGGAATAGATCATGCCCACGGTGGCAGCATACCCCATGGCAAGGCGGGAGGTGTTGGCATCGCTGCCGTCACCGATAATCTGGATAGCCACTTTTTTTTGTCCAATGATTTTTTGGGCAAAATCAGAAGGGATCACAACGGCGACCATGGCGTTTCCCCTGTCCAGGTCCAGCTGCAAGTTTTTATAATTGTCATAGTAGCCAATGATGGAAAAATAGGGGGAGCCTGAAAACAGGGCCAGAAGATCCCGGCTCTGGGAGCTTTGGGACTGGTCCCAGACCACCATGGGCACTTTCCGCAAATCCAGGGTCAGGGCATACCCGAAGAGCATGATCAGGATCACGGGAATGGCAAGGGATAAAAAAAGGCTGCGCCAGTCCCTTGCCACATGGATGAACTCTTTTCTGGCAACCGCTAAAAGGCGCTGAAGCTTCATGTCTGCGGCTCCCTGTCTTTGCCGGTCCCATGACTTCGATCATCCGCTTCGATCAGGGAAATAAAGACATCTTCCATGCCCGGCAAAATTTTTTCAATGGTATAGGCGGTAATGTTCAGATCGGAAAGTTTCTGGCAGATATTTTTTTGGGCGAAAACCGCATCCAGGGTGACCACATGGAGACCGGCCCCGAACAAGGACACATCCCTTACACCCGGCAGGTCCGCAAGGGTTTGGGCCATTGCCTGGGGTTCATCGCATCGGATATCCAGAATCTGTTCATGCATGTGGCGGGTTTTAAGTGCCATGGGGGTTCCCATGGCAATCATCCGGCCCTTATAAATCAAGGCAATCCGGTCACAATACTCTGCTTCTTCCATGTAGTGGGTGGTCACAAACACCGTGATTCCCTGGTCTGCCATGGTGTAAATAAGATCCCAGAAATGCCGCCGGCTGATGGGGTCCACCCCGGATGTGGGTTCGTCTAAAAAAAGGATGGGGGGTTCATGGAGGATGGCACAGGCAAGGGCAAGCCGTTGTTTGTATCCTGTACTTAAATTTTTGGTCAGGGTTTTGCCATGGTCCGGAAGGCCGGCCATGTCCACGGCCCATGTTTTCCTTTTGTCCAAAAGAGTGCCCTTAAGGCCGTAGATGCCGCCGTAAAAGTGGATGTTTTCTTCCACCGTGAGATCTTCATACAAAGAAAATTTCTGGCTCATATACCCGATGTGCTGTTTGATCTGTTCGGTCTGGGATTTGATATCATAACCTGCCACGTTTCCTGTGCCGGAACTGGGGGTCAGAAGTCCGCAGAGCATTCGGATGGTGGTGCTTTTTCCGGCACCATTGGGTCCGAGGAATCCGAAAATCTCTCCTTTTGGGACCTCAAAGCTTAGGGAGTCCACTGCTGTAAAACTGCCGAATACCCGGGTCAGACCCTCCACCTGCACGGCATTGCCGGACAAGACCTGGCCAGCTGTGTGAAAGATCTGGGGATGATTGTCCGGCGTATTTTTTTGGGACATCATGCTCACAAACACATCTTCCAGGGTGGGCAAGGCTTGTTTGATTTCATCAATTCGTAAATTTGCTTCCTGGATCAGGCCCAGGGCTTTTTTTCGGGTTTCCTCAACCTGTTGACAGACAATATGCACGGTATCCCCGAAGACATTGACGATCAGGCCGTTCAGTTTTTTTCCCAGCAGCTTGTTGATCTTTCTTGCATCTTCACTTCGGAGGGTGAGTACCTGGCCCTTGAGCAATCCTTTGATTTGCCGGGGGGTTCCCGTGGCCAGCAGTTTTCCCTGGTCCAACAGCCCGATTCTGTCACAGCGTTCCGCTTCATCCAGGTAAGCTGTTGTTACCAGAATGGAGACCCCCTGTTTGACAAGCGTGTAGAGAATCCGCCAGAAATCCCTTCTGCTGACCGGGTCTACCCCGTTGGTGGGCTCATCCAAAAGCAGCACCTCCGGGGTATGGATCAGGGCGCAGATCAGTTGAAGCTTCTGCTTCATGCCCCCGGACAGGTCCCGGGCCTTTCTTTGCTGGAAAGGCTGCATCTGGCTGAATCCTAACAAATCGGCAATGCGTGTCTGCCGCCCTTTTTTCGGAACCCCGTAAAGGTCGGCATAAAAACAAATGTTTTCCCCTACGGTCAGATCTGGATACAGGCCGAATCTCTGGCTCATATAGGCCAGGTGCTCTTTTACGTCCGAGGCCTGGGTTTTTGTATCAAAACCCGCTATGGAAGCAAAGCCTGATCCCGGATCCATGATGCTGGCCAGCATGCGCAGACAGGTTGTCTTGCCGGCGCCGTCGGGTCCGACAATGCCGAAAATTTCCCCTTTGTTGACCTGAAAATTGACATTGTCCACGGCAACAAGGCTGCCAAAGTGTTTGGTCAGGTCCCGGGCCTCAATGGCAAAGCACTCTTTTCTTTCCACTGTTTGGAGGTCCATTTTAATTTACGGGCAGTGCAATAAGTGCGTCTGCGGGCATTCCGGGTTTTAGCTCGCCATGGGGGTTTTCCAGGTCTATCTTTATCCTGAACATCAGCTTTACCCTTTCTTCAAAGGTCTGGACCGATTTGGGGGTAAATTCCGCCTGGCTGCTGATAAAAGACAAAATTCCCGCATATTTTTTATCCGGAAAAGAATCAATGGTCACCACTACTTTGTCCTGGAGGTGTATCCTGCCCAGATCCGTTTCATTGATAAAGGCTCTCAGCCAGGGGCGGGAAAGATCTCCCAGGGTTATAACCGGGGTGGATGGGTTCAGATATTCCCCGGGCTCTGCAGACCGGGTCAGGATGACACCGTCCATGGGGGCAAAAAGTTCGGTATAGGACAATTGCTGTTTTGCCTGGTTCACGGTTTGGACTGCTTGTTCAATCAGTGCCTGTGCCTGGTCTATTTTTTCTTTTCTCGGACCTGCTTTGACCAGATCATATTCGGCCTGGACCTGGCCCAGGACTGCCCTCGCCCGTTCAATCTGTTCGGATCTGGGACCTTCCCTGCGAAGGGACAGGGCCTGGCGGGCGGAATTAACCCTGGAATTTGCCTGGGCCAGCTCATTCTGGGCGATTTCATACCGGGTCCGGTAGAGTTCAAAATCCCGCTGGGTGGCGCTTTTTTTCTTGAAAAGAATGGAAAACCGTTCGTAATCCTCCTTTGTCTGGGTCAACTGGGACTGGGCTGATTTTAAAGCTGCCAAGGCCGTGTCCAGATCTGATCTGGCCGATTCAATCTCCTGGGAACGGCTTCCCCGGGTGAGTTCCAGAAGCGCTTGCTGGGCCGCAATCACCCGGGCATTTGCCAGCTGTATCTCTTCGGGACGGCTTCCTGCCGTAAGTTCTGCGAGCACAGATTCTGCCCGGGCAAGATTGGCCTGGGCAAGGCCCAGACCAATCTTCTGGTCCTGGTTTTCCATGCGGGCCAGCAAATCTCCCCGAAAGACCATGTCGCCTTCATCAGCAAGTCTTTGTTCAAGCCTGCCGGGGATTTTGAAGCCCAATTGCACTTCGGTCACTTCTATGTTTCCCGAAACCCTGAGTGTGTCTGACCGGTTTTCTTTTGTGAAAAACAAATGCCAGGAGAGGGCAGATAGAAGGATCAATATTGCAACAATTAAAAAGGGCCATGGTTTTTTCATGGGTGTTTCTCCTGAAGCGTGTTCAATACAATCGGTGTTTTTTTGTCAACGGGCCGGGTGTTTATCTGTTGAATACCGCCCAGGGAAAACCAGAAAACATGATCTGCAAGAAGGTCAATGTTTTCCTGTGTGGGCAGAAACTCCTTGGCGATCCGCTGGATGACGGGTGCTGCAAAGGTATAATAAACACATTGGCCGATAATACTTATGGCGCAGGGCAGTATCTTGTCCATGCCGGCCTTGCCCCGGGACAAATCTGAAATAATGGACACCAGAATCTCTTTGTGGGGTTTTATATAGGTGTCCACAATGGGTTCAAATGCAGGTGTGGGTTCGAAAAATTCCCGGGCAATGAGTTTTCCCCTGCCGGAGATTCCGCCCCATCCCTCATTGTTCAAGAATCGGTGGAACATGGCACGGATAAAAGAGTGTAATTGTTGGTCCGGTGCGTTGGATTCTTCGGGGTTCTTTCGATAGGGAAAACGGTGAAACCCCTTTGAAAACGTATCCTCCAGCACCGCCCGATAAAGGCCTTCCTTGTCCCGGAAATGGTAGTTGACGGCAGCAAGGTTTGCCTGGGCGGCGGTGGCTATCTGGCGGATGGTTGCCGCTTTGAATCCATTTTTGCCAAAAATATCGCCGGCAACATCAATAATTCTTTCTTTTGTCGGGAGGGGTTTTTTCCTGGGCATGGAATTCCTTTTTTCAAATATTTGTTTCAAACAAACGAATAAAACATTTGTTTGAAAATAGCAACTGAAATTCTTTGCAGGTGTCCTTGGCAGGACGGTATTATTTAAATTGGTTGTGGATCACCAGAAGCACCAGGTAAACAGCGCCGCTGAGCACAATAATGGTGGGGCCGGAAGAAAGGCTGAACGAATAACTTACGCCCAGACCGGCCCAGGTAAAAAGGGCGCAGAAAAGTATGGAATAGACCATCATCTGCCAGAGCCGGCGGGCATAAAAGGAGGCGATGGCCGGCGGAATGGTGAGCAGGGCAATGACCAGGACGATGCCCACAATCCGCACCAGAAGCACCACGGTCAAAGCCGTTAACACCAGCAGAAACAGATAGAAAAAACTGGTGTTGATTCCCCGCAATTGTGTAAATTCCGTGTCAAAGCAGACCCCGAAAAACCGGTTGAAAAAAAGAAGGGAAAACCCGACGACCAAAAGGTCCAGGCAAACGACAAAAATCAGATCCCGGGTGGAAATCAGCAGAATATCGCCAAATAGATAGGAGCTTAGATTGAAATATCCCGGGGTCCTGTCAATAAAGAGGATACCGGCGGCCATGCCTACGGCCCAAAGGGTTCCGATGATGGTGTCTTCCCGCTCTTTTGCATAAATGCTCACAAACCCTACGATAAGGGCCGACAGGACAGCGGCCAGAACAGCCCCCAGGATGGGGTCTGCCCAGGAGATCCCCATTTTTACCTGAAGATACAGGGCAAGGCCGATGCCGCCGAACACTGAATGGGAAATGGCTCCGGCCAGGTAGCCGATGCGTTTGGTGGTGACAAAGGTGCCGATGATGCCAAAAGAGATGGAAGCAAGTCCTCCCATAATCATGGACAATTGCAGAAATCGGTTGTCCGGGTCGGCCAGGGCATTGAAAAACTCAATCATGGCAATGGCCTCCTTCGCTGCAACGGTGGTCATGGCGAACCATCTTCAGATCGTCGTTGTAAATATCCTTGATGAGGCCGCCGTCCATCAGGGTAGTGGGATGAATGACCACCCGCCGGTTCACACAGATGACGCTTTTGACATATTGGGAGACAAAGCCCAGGTCATGGGAGACCAAAAGGATGGTCATATCCGTGTTCAGCTTTTTTAGAATGGAAAAAAGGTTCAGCTCTGTTTCATGGTCCACATTGGCAGTGGGTTCATCCAGCAGCAGGATGGAAGGGTTGCTGCACAATGCCCTTGCAATCAGGACCCGTTGTTTCTGGCCGCCGGATAATTCACAAAAGCCGGTGTTGGCAAAGGCTGCCAGATCCACCTCATCAATGGCAGTCCGGGCCATTTGTCTGTCCTGTTTGGAAAACCAGAGTTTTTTTCGGGTAAGCCTTCCCATGAGAACCACATCCAGAACGGTTGCCGGAAAATTCATATCCAGGTGGGAGAACTGGGGCATGTACCCGATTTTTTCCCTGGCTTGTTCCGGCGGTTGTCCAAAGACAAGGATCTTGCCGGTATCCGGTTGAAGCAACCCTAAAATCAATTTGAGAAGGGTGGTCTTTCCGCCTCCGTTGGGTCCCACAATGCTGGCAAATTCTTTGTTTGTTACCCCGAGAGTCACATCTTCAAGTATCCGCCGTTTATGATAGGAGAAGGAGACATTTTCTAGGATAATGGCCGGGTCAGTCTTCATAGATCCTCCTTATTTTAGTGGGCCAGGCTCGATTCAAGGATACGGGCAATGGCGTCCATGTTCGACAGGTAATCAAAGGCCAGAGGATCAATGGAGACAACACTCCCCTTGATGGCGGCGGCAATTTTATGGGCCGCATTCCGGTCAAACTGGGGCTGGACAAAAATTATCCGTGTTTTTTCTGATTTTACCTTTTTAATAATGGCAGACAATTCTTTTCCTCTGGGGGCCTTTCCCATGGTTTCAATGGCCACCTGGTTCAACCCATAGGCGTCTGTAAAATAACCGAAAACCGGGTGGAACACAAAGATATTTTCTCCCTTGAAGGGTGCAAGCCTTGTTTCAAGACGCTTGTGAAGCGCATCCAGATCCTTTATAAACGCCGTTAGGTTTTGTTCATAAAAAGTCTTGCTGTCCGGATCAGCGCTGATCAATGCCGCGGCCATGGTTTTTGCCTGTTCTATTACCAGCAAAGGGCTCATCCAGATGTGGGGGTCTTTTCCCGTATGGTCTTGTTCTCCTGTCTTGGGTCCATGGTCTTCATGGTCCTGATCTTCATGGTCATGGGATGTCATTGTCCGAAGCAGAATGCCTTTTCGGGTGTCAACGATCTGAATTTTTTCTGAAATTTCCATTATTTTATGCAGAATACCGTTTTCAAAGGGAACCCCTATCCTGAAATAAATATCCGACGAGGTCAGGTCTTTGATCTGATCGGGTGTGGGTGAATAGGTGGCAGGGCTTTTTCCGGGTTTGACCAGGACATGGACGACGGCAGCGTCTCCGGCTATCCTTTCCACAAAATATTTCTGGGGCAGGATGCTCACAAAAACCAGTATGGGGTGTTTGGCAAAGGCCGTAACCGGCAGAAGCGCCAGAAAAAAAATTATTATAAGTAAAACATTTCGAAAGTTCATTTTTATCTCCGTTTGTACCTATTTTTTGATGTTTTCCCTAGGATACGAGAAAGACTTCCACCCGGTCCCGGCCATTTGCCTTGGCCTTGTAAAGGGCGGTATCTGCCTTTTTAATGATCTCCGATGCACTGGTTTTGAATCCTTCTTCCGTTGTAACGCCCATGCTCAGGGTCACAAAGGACCGAACATCAGAGGCCTTGTGTTTAATGTTAAGGCCATGGATGTTTTTTTGTATTTTCCGGGCAATGTGCAGCGCACCCGGGGCATCGGTTTCCGGGAGGAGGATGATAAACTCTTCTCCCCCGAACCGGGCACAAAAATCAGCGGGCCGGGTAAGGGAGGTGCGGATACCCCCTGCCACTTCTTTAAGACAGACATCTCCAGCGTTGTGGCCATAGGCATCATTGTATTGTTTGAAATTATCAATATCGCCCATTATAACCGAGAGAGGGGTTTTCGATCTTTGGCTCCGGACAAATTCTGTGTCCATTGTTTGGTTAAAATACCGCCGGTTGGGAATCTGGGTCAAGGTATCAAACAAGGCCTGGTGGTGGATGGTTTCATAGGCGTTTATCAGTTTTCTGTCGTAAAAAAGGATAAAAAACAACCCCAGGGAACCCACTGCCAGGTGCATGAAAAGAATGGGAAACAAATTGATGGTCGGAACCTGGGACAAGGAAACAGAGATGCCGCCAAGGATATCCCCCTGCTTGTATCCCTGGGATTTATGACATTCAAGGCAGGATGCTTCGGCTTTCAGTGCTTTCATATAAATAAAGCCCGGCATCTGCCCGGGATGTAATTGGCTTGTTTCCACCAGGCCCTGCTGATCAAAGGCCAGCAAAGCTGCTTTTTCCCAAGGTGTCGGCTGATTTTGTGGCCGGATGGGCAATAGGCTTGTCATGTGAAACCGGGCAAGGTCTTGGGCATCTGCCAGTTCTGAAATCTGCCGGGTCATATAAGAGGGGTTTATTTTGGTCAGACGATGCCCCAGGGTTGTCTGGATGTCCCGTTCAGGATCTTCCAAATATGCATTGGGCAAGGCAGTTTCCGTGATTTTTGCATAGACGCCCCCGTGCAGGGAATTCCACTTCCGGGTCAGGACCACCTGATCAAAAAAGGTTCTGGCAGTGGCAAGCAGCATGGCGTCCCTGTGTTTTTTGGCCGAGGTAATGCCCAAAGAAAAGGATATACCCAGGGTGAATATCCAGAAAAAAATAACAATGCCCAGCCGTTTGTTCATTTAATATCCTTGTGTGGTGGTAAGGACAGAGTATTACAAAACTTTTTGGGGTTTGTCAAAACCAGCCGTCCTGTTTTATGTAATGCAGGCGGTTCGATAAATGACAAAGAGGCCAGGATCTTTTATATCCTGGCCTCTCTGTCATTATCTTGTCTTTTGCCAAGGGGTTAAGACGGTCTGTTATTACAGGTCACCGCTTCTTCTCAGCAAAAGCCTGAGCTCGGCTTTCCGTATCCGTTCTTCCTGCTCATCCTTGCGTTTCAGGGCAGCCTCCAGTTTGTCCTGGATGTCTTTAAAATCAGCGGGTTTCATCAGATAATCAAAGGCCCCCAGTTTCATCCCTTCAACTGCGGTCTCCGTAGACCCATGCCCGGTCAGCAGAATCACCTCAACAAGGGGATACAGGGTCTTGATCTGTTTTAAGACCTGGATACCGTCCATACCAGGCATCCGTATATCCAGAATAACCACATCAACGGCTGTTGTTTCCAATACACTGAGTGCCTCCCTGCCGCTGTAAGCGGTTGACACTTTTTCTCCCTGGGAGCTTAACCGCAGGGAAAAAATTTCAACAAAGTCTTTTTCATCGTCAACGATCAGAACCTTTACAGGTATTTTTATCATCGGTCTTTCTCCCTACCTATCGTAATGTTATGGATATTTTTTTAAACCAGCCCCAGTATCTTCCACCAGGTTGCTGCAACAAGAACCAGAAGCGTCAGCAGGAGCGGTGTTGCAACAAGGCCCACCCTTGTCAGGTCTGAGGATTTGAAATACCGGTAAGAGTAGGCAATGGCGTTGGGCGGGCAGCCGATAACCAGGAGCATGGCAAAGGAGGTGGCCATTCCCAGGCACAGGGCCAGAATCGTGGGATTGACCCCTTCCAGCTGGGCCATGGGAATAACGATGGGCAGAATCAGGGCTGCTGCCGCCACATTGGCCATGGCGTTGGTGACAAGCGCTCCGAAAACCCCTACCCCCACAAACAGAATCAGCCAGCCTTTTCCCTGGATCAGGGGGAAGAAGAGCTTGGCAAAATAGGCGGCAGCGCCGGAAGACTCCATGGCAAGCCCCAGGGCAAGCCCGCCGCCGAAAATGAACACGGCCGTTCCCCATTCCAGGTTGTCATTGATATCTCTCCAGCTTAATACCTTAAACAACACCAGGCCGGCAATACCCAGGACACCGGTGACGGAATAATCAATGCCGTGGAGTCCCTTGGTCATCCACAGCAAAAAGGAAAACCCGATGATGGCCATGGTTTTTTTCTCAACCAGGGTGAAGGGTCCCAGGTCTTCCTTAAAATCCGGCAGCTTGAATTTGGGGTCTGGCCGGTAGACCATATAGACAATCAGGACTGCGGCCGGCACACACACGATGGCCGCAGGCATGGCATAGAGCATCCAGTCAAGAAAGGAAAGCTCCATGCCGGTAAACTCCTTTAAAAATGCGGCAGACACCATGCAGCGCCCGCCTCCCACCAGGGTTCCCATGCCGCCGCTGGAACAGGCAAAGGGCAGGGACAACATCATGAACTTGGCGGTATTGGAATGGGGCTCAATGCCCACGGACCGCATCATGGGCAGCATGACCGCAATTCCGATGGCGCAGGCAGCGGCATCATGCATGAACATGGAGGCATACCCGAGGCCAATGCAAATGATAAACGTGAACCGGGTCACGCTGTTCCCGGCCTTCCGGATAATATAGTATCCCAGCCGCTTGGTCAGGCCTGCCGTATCCAGGGCAATGGCATACACCAGACAGCACATGATAAACACCACCACAGGATGCATATAGGGGGCCCAGGCACTTTTGACATCGGTTATCTGAAAGGCCACCAGGGCAAACCCGATCAAGAGGGCCGTGATTTCCAGGGGAATGGGCTCAAACACAAAGAGAAAAACCAGAACGGAAAGAATCGCTAGAAACCGTTTTGCCTTGGGAGACAAACCATCCACATAATCCACTGTGACGGTTTCCAGTTTCAGTTCCTTTGCTTTCTGGGTGAGAAATTTTGCCGTTCCCTCCAGGGTTCCCGGGGCCTTTGCCTTGAGAATATAGGACCCGTCTTCAGCCTGGCCGATTTTTTTTGCCGTTTCATCAAGGGCAATGGTAAAATGCTCTCCCAATTGTTGAGAAAGGATTTTATCGGTATCACCGCTAATCTTAAATTGTGTTCCCTCGGGTCTGGGCAGGAGGAACACCATCACACCTATCAACAGCGCTACACACAGCTTAAACCCATCGGTTTTGTAAAACATATTTTCTCCTTAACCACTTAAGTCTTGTTTTTTTCTCATGGGTATTCCAAATGAGATTCTTAGGACAATGTTTATGGGCCCTGCAGTTTTGTTTGTCTTTACCAAAAATCATTAATCGTATTCATATATAGTCTCCAAAATTATTGTTTACAGTATTTTTGCCCTTGTCTTCACGGGCGTCTTCTTTTGTGTCTGTTGCTCTATCCATATCTGATTTTTTCCCAAAAATCCTGGCACCAACTATACCGATTTCATATAAAATCATTAAAGGTCCGGCCATTATGATCTGGCTGATGACATCAGGTCCTGGCGTCAGAATCGCAGCCGCAATGAAAATAATCAAAACAGCATATTTTCTATTTTTTTGTAAAAAAGGGACGGTAACAAGACCCATCCTGGCCATAAAAGATAAAACCAAAGGCAATTCGAAAACAAATCCAAATGCCAGGAGCAGAGCTGAAGCGAAAGAAAGATATTCCCTTATGGACAACATGGCATGGATGGTATCGGTTGAAAATTCAAGGAAAAACCTAAATCCGTAGGGAAAAGCGATGAAATATCCAAAAGCAGCGCCAAGAAAAAAGAATAACACTGAGAACACAACAATGGGTAGAAAATATTTTTTTTCAGTTCTGTATAGTCCGGGAGAAATAAACATCCAGAATTCATAAAAGAGAACGGGCGTTGATAGGACAATACCGGCCATCAATGAAACTTTTAGATAGGTAAAAAATGCCTCGGGAAGGCCTGTAAAAATCATTTGGGTATTTTTATTCTCACCCATGGCATGGGCAAGGGGCGCTATCAAAATTTCAAATAATTTTTCTTTAAAAAAATAGGCGATGCAGAATCCGATACCCACTGCAATTGAACAGCGGACAAGCCGGTCTCTGAGTTCACTCAAATGTTCGATAAAGGGTATTTTTTCTTCATTAATCATGTTTTGGGTCTTTCATTATAATCTCATCGACAGCAGCAGCATTGTTTTCCCCAGATTTTCAAGAATTTCACGATCAAACATAGTGTGTTAAACTCCTTTAATCTGCAATTTGTATGATCCTCAAGTGTCAAGAAATGTCTGAAAATTAAGGATTGTCATGAAAGGATGCTTTGCTTGAATTGGGTGGTTTGAGTTCTCCATTGTCTTTGATGTGCGGCGAAATAAGCAGTGGTCCAAGGGAGCACGGACCAAATCCTGTGCTCCCCTTTTTCCACTGCTTTGCGTTTCGTTATCTACCTGGAAAAAAGTATTTCCAACACAACAGGGGCCAGGACTAATGCCATAATGGCAGCCATCTTCAAGCCATACAGAATTTGTTCAGATAGAGTGTAAGTTTTTGGAGAATAATCAATTTCCGGCCTCAAGAGAGGGGTCTTGCTTTCTTTAGGGTCTGATGACTCGTAATTTATCTTAACCATAGAAACTCCTATGGCACGAAACCCGAAGATCAGCCAATCCATACAATAGAAATGGATTGGGAACAGGTCACGAGATTCGTGCGTAATAATTTTCCACTATCACATCCGAATCCAACATCGAAACAATGCAGAAAAATTTCGGACTAAATTATATTTATTGATCAGATTACTAAGGAATGAAGGGAAGGAGGCCCCCGAATGGGAATTATCGAACAGTCTGTCAAATTGATAGCATCAGAACTGTCGTCGGGAGGAGAGGAAAAAGAATTACCAATAAAAACAAGGTAAGCCGGTCCGTAAAATACGGCGAATAAGTTATAGGAACTATCCAACCGGGTTCGTTCTCTGACAGTGATCGGAACAGAAGATGCGTCCGCTGTCAAACAGGCAAAAAGAACCTGTTTTGAGTCAGCAACAGGGTTGTCCAAGCCACCAGTCCGTTGCGATCCGTTAGGAGACAACGACATATTAAGTATCAGCAGGCAAGCCAGTATAGCCAAGGAACGGTATTTAGAGGAATTGATCAACATAATTTATGCCGCTACAACCTTTCAACCCTTTTTTATTTGCCAACCGAAAACATCCGGTTTTGCTTTTTATCGCCCTTTTTAAATAAAACTGGATTCAGATTTTTGGGGGTTCTGAACCGTCTCATCAAGGGTAATGAATATTATATCACGAGGTTTTGTTATTATCAATTGTCTTTTGGGGGGATGACAGGGCAATCGCATTTAGCTTTTTAATAACCAGCCGTATACCCGTTCCGGTCGGATTGCCTTTCTGTCGCTGGATAGGCCAGGTGACAGGCTCTAAGTGGACTGCACTTGTGGCGGAAAAACTCACTGCGCTCAAACAATTCCCGCCACTTAACGTTACGTCCACCAGAGCCTGTAACAACCTGTCCTAAAATGCGCCGCCAAGGCAATCCAACCGGAACTAGTTGCAATGTACTCAACGGGTATATTACCAATAGAAACCAAAGGGGAATCTTAATTCCAAAAAATAGGTGCTGATTTGGAAAAATAAAAGGATTGGGGGTCCCATGGGGGCTAGGCCAGGGCCGGGCAAGGGGGTGGAATGGCGTACCTGGACGTGGCGTCAGGACGACAAAGGCCGCGGCCAGGTCCGCTTCTTTGGTCCTCAAGGACGAGGACCAAAGATT
>VMSR01000239.1 GCA_013792075.1 Desulfobacula sp. | reverse complement strand
TGAGCGGGGCAGCCTGCCTGAACAGGCAATGGATGCCCCTGGTATGGATGCTAACGGCAAGGCCCTGTATAAATTTGACCCCTGGAACAAGACCTGGCAATTTCCAGACCCTGTCCGCGGGGACCAGGTTCTGCTGCCCATCCCTGCATTGGAAACAACCGCGGCAGGAATGGGGTATGTAAATGTGTTTCCCGACCGGGACGGTATTATCCGCAGGGCTCCTGCTGCCATTTTTGCCCAGAAAGTTTTGTTCATGCCCCTGGCCGTGGCTGCTGCCGGCCATTATCTGGGCGCAGATCCCTTCTGGGACCCCAGGGGAACGCTCCGGATCGGAGACCGGAAAATCGCCTATGATACGGCCGGTAATATTCATCTGGATTTTTACGGAATTAAAAATTCCTTTGCACGGTTTTCAATTGTGGACATTATTGAAGGACGGGTGTCGCCGGAAAAATTAAAGGACAAAATAATCATCATCGGTTCCATGGCCACGGGAATAGGCGACATCTGGCCCACGCCCCTGTCCGGGGAAATTCCAGGCGTCTTTGTCCAGGCCACCCTGGTGGATAATATCGTGCAGAACCGCGTATTGCAACTGCCCGAACATCAGATCCGGGTGCTGGCTGCAATGGTGTTTGCCCTTGCTTTTCTGCCCCTGGGTTTGATGGCCTTTTTTTCGCCCCTGGTGTTTATGTTGTCCGGTCTCTTTTTTCTGGCCGCCTATACCTTAGGAACCCAATACCTGTTTACAACTCATCAATTGATCTGGCCCATGGTGCTGCCCCTGGGGGCAGGCTTTTTGTCCATAATGGTGCTGCTGGTGTATAATTTCATGATCGAGGGCAGGCAGCACAGATGGATTAAAAAGTCCTTTGCCCAGTACCTGAGCCCGGATGTAATCGATTTTCTGGTCCGGGAACCCGGACAGCTCAAGCTGGGGGGGGAAGAAAAGGAACTCACTGTACTGCTTGCAGATATCCGCAATTTCACCACCCTGTCCGAAGGTCTGTCTCCCACGGACCTGACCCAGTTGCTCAATCTGTACCTGGGCAATATGACCGGTGTGATCCTGGACAACGGCGGCACCCTGGATAAATATATGGGGGATGCAGTCATGGCCTTTTTCGGCGCCCCCCTCCATGATCCGCACAATCCTGAAACTGCCTGCAGAACCGCCATCATGATGTGTGAACACCTCCATGAAAAACGAAAGGAATGGGTGCAGCAGGGCCTGCCCTGTCTCCAGGTGGGCATGGGGATTAACACGGGCCCCATGGTAGTTGGAAACCTGGGTTCTGACAGGCGGTTTGACTACTCTGTGATCGGGGATCATGTCAACCTGGCCTCGCGGCTGGAAGGGCTCACCAAAGTGTACGGGGTAAAAATACTGATCTCGGAAAATACCCGGCAGCACCTGAACTCCGGATTTACCTGCCGGGAACTGGACATGGTCCGGGTCAAGGGCAAAAAACAACCCGTGCGGATCCACGAGCTGCTGGGAAAGGATTATTTCACAAACGGGGCCTATGCCTTTGTGGATTCATTTGAAAAAGGGCTGGCCTGTTACCGGAACGGCTCATTCCCGAAGGCAATCCAGGCCTTTGAGCAAACCCTTTTGCTCAAGCCCGGCGACACCCCGTCCCAATTGTTCATGGCGCGATGCCGCACCCTAATGAAGGATCCGTTGCCAGAAGACTGGGACGGCACCTGGACATTTACCGGAAAATAGCCACCCCATGGTAAAACATGGGGTGGCCGGGGGTTTCATATCGGGCTTGCCGGTGCTGCATCATCCACAAAGGCCTCTTCAAGTGCGGGTGGTGAGGGTGCCGGGGGCACGGGCCTAGCGGCAGGGGTGGTTGTGGGGGTGGCAGCGGCCGTAGTCGTGGCGGCAGCAGCGGCCGGGGGGGGGCCTGTCTGAGCCGGGGCATTGGCGGGTTCATATGCCTCTGGTACTTCAGGGGGCTCGGCGTCAATAACGGGCTGGGTTGTTTCCTGGGTCTTCTGGGCCCCTTGATTTATGGTGTTGCTGGAATCATTCACCTTATTGGTGTCGTTGTTGTCAAAGGCATTTTGAATGGCATCCATGGCAGAATCCATGGTTTCAACAGACCGGGCCGCCGTGTTTGATGTCTGGATTAAGCTGTCTGCTTTTTCCGTGTTTTGCTGGGTGATGGCTCGGGCCGCCAAGTTAGACACCTGGAGGGCCGCGGCAACTGCCTTTGAAGATCGCTGAGCGGCAGCGGCAAGGGTTTGGGCCAGGGCTGCTGCCTGTGGGGTTGACGCACTTTTCCCGGCAGTTATGGCCTTAGCTGCCACGCGAACCGATTTGGCGGCTGTCCCAAGGCTCCGGGCAGCCACATTGCTAAGCGTTTCTGTTTTGACGGCACCAGCCTCATCATCCCTGGCCATCAGCTGTGCCCCTGAATTCGTAGCCTTAATGGCGTTTCCGGCAGCTTCAACTGTGCTGGATGCGGCATTGACAACGGCAAGAGCCGTCTTTCTCTGGTCGTCACTGGTTGCCGTGTTGGCAAGATCTGCGGCCTGACCCGCCAGCTGGGTTGCGTTTCCGGCAAGCCCCAGGGCCTGGTCAATATTGGCTTTTGCCTGCCGGGCGATGGCCATACCCATTTTATCCCCCTTCAGGGTTTCCAGAATCAGAACAATGTCCGTATTCATGGATTCCTTGGCAGCTGAAATATAGGCATTTGCTGCCTGGACAGATATCCGGTTGGTGTCCTTCACTTCCTGGGCCGTGGCCGGAGTCTCCTTCTGGGTTTCACTTTCTGATCTTTGTTTAATTTCCTGTGCCTGCTGGACCCCTGCCTGTTTGGTTTCAAGATCTGAAAGAACCGTTTGAACCTGGGAAAGGGTTTGCTGGACCGAGGCCTGGATAGCAGGATCGGTATTCTGGACAAAGGTGTTCATCTCGGCCTGAATTTCCCGGATATTCAACAGGGCATCGCTGGATGCGCCGGACGAGGTGACCGACGCCTGCCACGTGGCAGAACTCAATGCCTGGGCAAAACTCAATATTTTGGGAACCATTTCCTTGAACGGGCCAAAGGTCTCCATGTCACCTTCATAGAGTTTTCCCAGGGAGTCGCCTGTTTCATCGGCACCAAACCAGCCCCCCGTTCCCCTTAAGGCAGCCACAGCCGTGGGCAGTTCGATCTGGGTGCTCCTTCCCTTGACCGGCTGTTCTTCATATTTGGTTCTGCCCAGCATGATGCGGATGCTGCGCAGCCGGTCCGGGGTTTCAGAGCCGGAGGTACCCTCCTTCATCTGGTCCATCGCACGGATACTGGAAAAGGGATCCACATTCATGGTGGCTCCGTCTTTGAATACCACCAGGGCCGTGCCTTGCCGGGTAACGATTTTGGTACCCGAATACAGCTTAAGATCTTTTTCCGGCGAAATCCACTTCTCTGCGTTTTTAATCATGACTTCCCCGGAAAACTCCTTAAGGGTAGCCATCTCCGTGTTAGAAGCAAACACGTCCCCACAATGAAAAAACAGAAAAGAAAACAGAAAAATAAATACAGGCATGTTCTTGCTGGGAAATTTCATATCCACTCCTTTGAAACCAAATAGTTAAGAATTAATTTTTGGGGGCAGTTAATTCAATTTCATTGCAAAATTTATACCAAAATTTATTTATGAGGCCTCCCCCCAAAAAAAGCCGGAAGATTTAGGGTTTCCGGCCTTTTTACTGACGAGGGAGAAAAAAACTCTTGTCATGGGTCTGGGGTTCGGCTTGGGGTAGATTGGGGTCAGCAAACCCCAATCTACTATCTGACCAGAATTTTGTGGTTGGAAATGAGGCTGCCCACCACATCCGGATCTGCCAGGGTGGAAATGTCCCCCAACTGATCAAATTCGTCTGTGGCAATCTTCCTTAAAATCCGGCGCATGATCTTGCCCGACCGTGTTTTGGGCAAGGAAGGGGCAAAATGAATCACGTCCGGCGTGGCAATGGGACCGATTTCCTTTCTCACATGGGCTTTCAGAGAAGCCAGCAATTCATCCGAGGGCTCGGCACTGACCATGAGGGTGACAAAGGCATAAATGCCCTGGCCCTTGATGGCATGGGGAAA
This sequence comes from Desulfobacula sp., assembly GCA_013792075.1. GTDB lineage: Bacteria > Desulfobacterota > Desulfobacteria > Desulfobacterales > Desulfobacteraceae > NBML01. The sequence goes on along the minus strand of VMSR01000239.1, from coordinate 15,130 downwards.
ACCGATGACCGCTGCTTCCGCTACTTCCGGGTGGCTGACCAGGGCGGATTCCACTTCTGCCGTTCCCATGCGGTGGCCGGAGACATTGATGACATCGTCCACCCTGCCGGTGATCCAATAGTATCCGTCTTCGTCCCTGCGGCAGCCGTCCCCGGCAAAATAGTATCCGTCAAACATCTGAAAATAGACCTGTTCAAACCGGTCATGGTTGTTGTAAACCGTCCGCATCTGACCGGGCCAGGGTTCCTTGATGGCCAGGATGCCGTCACAGGCCCCTTCCAGCACTTTGCCCTGTTCATTGAGAATCACCGGGCACACGGAAAAAAACGGCAGTGTGGCGCTTCCGGGTTTCTGATCAATGGCATAGGGCAAGGCCGATATCATGATGCCGCCGGTCTCGGTCTGCCACCAGGTATCCACCACAGGGCAGCGCTCCTTGCCCACATGTTTGTGGTACCATTTCCATGCTTCGGGATTGATGGGCTCGCCCACGGATCCCAGAAGCCGCAGGGAGGACAGATCGTATTTTTCCACCCATTTCTCGCCCTGGGCCATGAGGGCCCGGATGGCCGTGGGAGCTGTATAGAACTGGTTAACCTTCCATTTATCCACCGTGGCCCAGAAACGTCCCGGGTCCGGATAGGTGGGGACTCCTTCGAACATGAGGCTTGTTGCCCCCTGGGACAGGGGACCGTAGACAATATAGGAATGGCCCGTCACCCACCCGATGTCCGCCGTGCACCAATAAATGTCCTTGTCATGGTAATCAAAGATATATTTAAATGTCATGCCCGTATAGACCATATAACCGCCCACATTGTGCTGGACTCCCTTGGGTTTGCCGGTTGAGCCCGAGGTATAGAGGATGAACAGGGGATCTTCGGCATCCATCCATTCCACGGGACAGTCGGGGGATTCTTTGGCCGCCGCCTCATGCCACCAGACGTCCCTTTCCGGGTACATTTCAATCTGGGAACCGGTCCGTTTGACCACAAAGCAGCAATCCACACGGTGACCGCGTTCTTCACACAGGGCCATGGCGGTGTCGGCCGCACCTTTCAGGGGAACGGCCTTGGCGCCCCGCATAACCCCGTCCGCCGTCACAAGAACCTTGCAGAGACTGTCGGAAATTCTGTCGGACAGGGCTTCTGCCGAGAAACCGCCGAACACGATGCTGTGAATGGCCCCGATCCGGGCGCAGGCCAGCATGGTCACGGCCAGTTCCGGGATCATGGGCATATAAATGGCCACCCGGTCTCCCTTGTTTACCCCCTTGGCTTTCAGGGCATTGGCAAACCGGCACACTTTTTCATGTAGCTGCCGGTAGGATATTTCAAGGTCTTCCCCCACATTGTTGCCTTCCCAGATAAAGGCGGTCTGATCGCCCCGGGTGGGAAGGTGACGGTCCAGGCAATTATAGGAGATATTTGTTTTTGCATTTTTAAACCATTCGATAAAAATCGGCCCCTTGGAGAGGGTAAAATTATAGTCCCTGACCTTGTCCCATTTTTTTTCCCAATAAAATTGATCGGCCATCCCGGCCCAGAATGTTTCAGGATCTTCAACAGACTGCCGGTATAAGTCTTTGTATTCATCCATGCTTTTTACCCAGGCATTTTCCCGGTGCTCATCGGGTGCGTGAAATTTGAATTCGCTCATCATCTCTCCTTTTCAATTTTAAGAATTTGCACAAGGGTTTTGGGGTCAGGAACTATTCGGACACGGGGATAGTCACAAAGGGTTTGTTTTCTTTTGCCGGCACCGGCGCCTTGGTCATCAGGGCAAGGACGGCGCCCACCAGCAGCAGACCGGCAGCCATAATATAGGCCATGTGGGGGCTGTTGGTCTGGGCCACAATCATCTGGGAAACCCTGGGGAAAATAAATCCGCCAATGCCCCAGGCGGAAAATACAAGCCCGTAATTGACCCCAAAATTTTTCAGGCCGAAAAAATCCTTGGTAGCCGAGGGAAACAAGGAAAGGTTGGTACCATAATTAAACCCGATCAGGGTGGCTGCCACTACCAGAAGAATGACCTGGGTCGGGGTGATAAACAAGAGTGAAAAAATAACAATGGCCTGGAAAATCAGCATGATAAACAGGGTATTGGCCCGGCCGATACGGTCGGACAGAATGCCGGCCACCACACGACCGGAAGCATTGCCCACTGCCATGAGGGCCACAACGATCCAGGCCGAGGACCCCAGGCCCTGTTTGGCCATACCGGCCACCCCTCCGATGATCATAAGGCCTGCACCCGAGGCCACGCAGAAGATGATCCAGAGTTTATAAAAGGTATTGGTTTTCATCATCTCGCCCGGGGTATAGTCGGCTGCAGGAATCGAGGTCTTGGTAATCTTGGGTGCATCGGGATGGACATAGCCCTGGGGAGGATTGACCAGAAACTGGGCCAGAGCCGATACAATAACCAGAAAGGCCACACCGAAAATGAGCATGGACTGACTGAGGCCAAATTTCTCAATCAAAAAAATACCCAAAGGAGCAATATACACCGAAGCCAGCCCGAAGCCTGCCACGACAATTCCCGCAATCATGCCGGTTTTGGCCGGGGGGAACCATTTAATGGCAGGGGGGGTGGCCGAAGCATAGCCAAACCCGAGCCCCATGCCGGTGAGAATACCAAACCCCAGTATCCAGACACTCCAGGAGGTGGAAAAGGAGATGAGGATCAGGCCGGAACCGGTGAGGATGCCGCCGATGACGGCGGTAATCCGGGGGCTGATCCTGTCCTGGAGACGGCCGGCAAAAATCATGGCAAAGGCAAACACCAGGCAGCAGACGGCATAGGGGTCGTTGAGGGATGACAAGCTCCAGTTAAAAATACCATCCCGGGCCTCGATGGACTCTTTGATGTACATTTTAAAGATACTCCAGGTATAAAGGATACCCAGGGCCAGGTTAATGCCCAATCCTGCGAATGTAACACGCCAACCAAGGTTCTTGATCTGATTCATCTCTACTTTCTCCTTTTATTAGGGGTGGAGTCAGGCCGCCCTAATCCAACCCATTAAATAATTGTCATTCAGTGAATAGAAGAGCAATCATTGTGCCGGGGAGAAATTTATGAGATATCTATTTGTTTTTATTGAGAATTTTTAGATTTTATCGCCAACGGAAATTAATTGAAATTTACAACCAAAGTTGTAGAAACGGCGCTTTGCCGGCCAGGGGCCAGGGGCAGGAGCAGGAACAATCAGGTTCACAACAAAAATTGTGACTACAATTTTTGTTGTGGCCCTATTCCTCCTGGGATTTCAACTTCTGGATCCGCTTGCTCAAGGCCTGCTGGGAGATCCCCAGGATTCTGGCCGCGGCAGATTGGTTGCCCTGGGTCTGCTTCAGGGCTTTTTCAACCAATTCCATGGAGGCTTCCTTGAGTGTGGGAAGCGGTGCCAATGCCCCATCGCCTGAATCCGCAGGGCTGCCCGGGGTCAATCCCTTGAACAGGTCCGGGGTAATGAGCCCTTTTTTGTAGCGGGAGATGGCATCATGGACCATGGACTTGAGCTCCCTGATATTGCCTTTAAACGGATAGGTTTCCATCTGCTCGATCAGGGTTTTGGGGATATCCGGTATGGGCTTGTCCAGCTCGATGGCGGCCTGGCAGGCAAACCGGTCCAAAAGCAGGGGCAGGTCCAAAAGCCGCTCCCGCAGGGGCGGCAGGGTCAGGGTATGGGTGGACAGGCGGTAAATCAAATCCTTCCGGAAAACCCCTTTTTTTTCAAGGGCCCACAGATCCAGGTTGGTGGAGGCCAGTATCCGCACATCTGATTTCCGGGTGCGATCAGACCCCAGGGACAGGTATTCACCTTCCTGGAGCAGACGCAAAAGTTTGACCTGGGAATTTAAGGACAGGTCCCCTATCTCATCTAAAAACAAGGTTCCTGCGGCTGCCAGTTCAATGAGTCCCGGCCTTGGCTTGTCTGCACCGGTAAAGGCGCCGGGCACATGGCCGAAAAGGGTATCTGAAAACACATTGTCGTCCAGGCCCGCCACATTGACCACCACCAGTTTTCCCTTGCGCAGGCTCAGGGTATGGATGGACTGGCCGATCAGTTCCTTACCCACTCCGGTTTCCCCAACGATGAGCACGGGCTGGGACGAAGGCGCAATTGCCTCCACATAGTGGAAGATGGAATGCATCTTCTTGTCCTGGGTAATGATGTGCCTGAAGGCATCTGGGTTCTTGATCTGGGCAAACAAGTCCTTGGGAAGCCCTTTTTTGTCGCCGGGTGCAAGATTTTCATACTCAAGGGCCTGGTTGACGGCAGCCAGCAGGCGCTCTTCCTCCACAGGCTTTACCACATAATCCATGGCCCCTATTTTCATACACTGAACCGCCGTGTCCACATCAATGGCACCGGTGAGGACAATCACGGGAATCCTGGGCCAGGTTTTGCGTATAATTTTAAGCAGACGGCCGCCATTGATATGGGGCATGTTCAGATCCAGCAGAATAAGCCGTGGGATCTTTCGCTCCATGGACCGGATCACATCCCGGGAATCATTGATGGTGATGATGTTGTCAAGCCCTGCCATCCTCAGACAGGTATCAACGGCCACAAGGATCTCGGGTTCATCATCCACAATCAGGATGGGTCTTTGATGGGTGTCTTGTTCTTTCTTCATATTTTTCATGGTAACTATTTATATGCTATTTGGGTTATATGTTATTTGGGGCAGCAGGGCAAGAAGATCCTGGCCGTCAGTCCCTGGCCCGGCAAGGAGGAAAATGTCAGTATCCCCCTGTGATCACTGATTATTTTCTCTGAAATGGACAGCCCCAGGCCGGTGCCGCCCTCATCCCTTCTGGTGGTAAAAAACGGGTCCTTCATCTTTTTTAAATTTTCGGGACTGACCCCGGGCCCTGTGTCGGTCACTTCAATGACCAGGGCGTCTTTTCCGTCGCTCAGATAGGTCTGCACATGAATGGATTGTTCCGGGTGCTCCAGGGCCTGGCCTGCATTGACCAGAAGATTAATCATTACCTGCTGGAGTTTGCCGAAATTTCCCTGAATCCGGGGCAGATCTTCTCCATAGGACACGGACAAAAGGGCGGTTGTTTTTTTAAGAACAACCGCGGTCAGGTCCATGGATTTTTTCACCACCTCATTCACGTCGATCTGTTCATCCATACTGGCCCCCGTGGGCCGGGAAAAATCCTTGAGTTCTGAAATGATGCGTTTGATCCTGGCGGCACCGTCCTGGATGGCAGACAGCATCAGGTCAATGCGAGAGCGCAGGTCGGCATAGGCCATGTTGCAGACCCGGGCCGAAGGATCCTGGGCAAAATGGGTATCCAGAACCGGGAGAAATGCCTCCCATGCTTTTTTCAGGTTCGGGGCATTGAGCATGAGGGAGGTGGCTGGATTGTTGATTTCATGGGCCACCCCGGCCACAAGAATGCCAAGGGAACTCATCTTGTCGGCCTGGATCAGCTGCTTTTCCCTCAAGGTTGACTGGGCAAGGGCCTTCAGCCTTTCTTTTTGCGCCCCTGCCGCTGTCCAGACGATATAGCCGGACAATAAAAATACAATGCCCATGATGCCCAGGCAGGCCCAGGTAAGCTGGCGGGTAATGATCAAAATCTCGGCCCTCACATCTTCCACATAAATACCGGTACCGATGATCCAGCCCCAGGGTTCAAACCCCTTTACATAGGAGATCTTGGGAACAATTTTTGCCGAATCTTCCTGCCACTGCCACAGATAATCCACAAACCCGGCCTTGTTTTCCTTTACCATGTTCACCACCTCCACAAACAAATACTTGCCGGCAGGGTCTTGAAACCCGGCAATATTCTGCCCAACCAGGTCCGGCCGATAGGGGTGCATGATCATGACCGGCGCCATGTTGTTGATCCAGAAATAATCTTTCAGCTCCGGCCCATAGCGCAATTGTGCCAGATGGTCAATGGCCTTTTGCTGGGCGACCGCCTCTGTGATAAGCCCCTTGCTGGCCTGGTCATGGTACAGGGCAATGGTGCTCCAGGCTGTTTCCGTCAAATGCAGGAGGGTCTCCCTTTTTCCGTCCATCATTTTTTCTTCTACCAGGGGAATGATCAAAAGAAAAATGGTCATGATAAACAGGGCCAGGGTCAGGGCCACGGGGATGATGATGCGCAGCGGAAGCGTCCGGATAAAAATTAAATTGTGATGGGTTTCTGGCACCATTGCTCCCGGCTTTAAGAAAATTTGAGACCTATTTAAGACATAGGAGTTGAATAATCAAACACGGGGAAGGTGTCAAGTGCTTTCATCATGGATACGACCAAGGGGCCGGCCGGAACCTGATGTTCCGGACAGCCCCTTGGGTATTACCTTGGCTTTTTGTGTAATCCTATACCACAGGTCTTGGCAGCACCCCTGCCCGTTCGGCGATTTCAGGCACCATGTGCTCCCATTCAATGGCCATCATGTGGACCCCTGCCACTCCTTCCATTTCCTTGAATTCCGCCACCTGTTCCAGGGCAAATTTAATCCCTTCTTCTGCCTGGTCTTTTTTCTCCACCCCTTTGAGGCGCGCTATCAATGCATCCGGAATATCCATGCCCGGTACAAATTTTTTCATGAAATTGGCCATGCCCGCATTTTTCATGGGGGTCACCCCGGCCAGGATATAGCAGCGTTCATGGAGGCCCATGTCCACGACTTTTTTCATGAAATCCCTAAATTTTTCCATATTGAAGATACATTGGGTCTGGATAAAATCAGCCCCGGCCGTTATCTTGTTGGCCAGCCTGTAAACCCGGTATTCGTATGGGTCTGCAAAGGGATTGCAGGCGGCTCCCACAAACAGCTCCGGGGGAACGTCAATGTCGTCGCCATTCATGAACTTGCCCTCATCCCGCATCTTTTTGACCAGGGCGATGAGCTGCATGGAATCAATGTCATGAACATTTTTTGCCTGGGGGTGGTTGCCGAAGGACTGGTGGTCACCGGAAAGGCAGAGCATGTTCCGGATCCCCAGGGCATGGGCACCCAGGATATCACTCATCATGGCCAGGCGGTTTCTGTCCCTGCAGACCATCTGGAAATTGGGTTCCAGACCTTCGGTCACCATGAGGGCCGAGGCTGCCAGAGAAGACATCCTCACTACAGCGGTCTGGTTGTCGGTCAGGTTCACACAATCCACATTGCCCTTTAAATATTTAAATTTTTCCTTGAGATGTTTTACATTGGCGCCCTTTGGGGGACCGCACTCCCCTGTAAATGCAAAATGGCCGGCTTTCAGGACCTTCTCAAGATTGCTGCCTGATTTGAGTTCACTCATGTTTAAAATCTCCCGTATATGGATTAAACTTTAGATATTCCCCTGAACCAGTTCTTCCCGGATACTGCGCCTGGGACCGCCGTCCCTGGCCGTTGTCCAGTCCTTGAGCCCTCGTACGCCCATGAGATCCGCCAGCTGACCTGCTTCCATTTTCTTTTTCACGATGGAATCCCAGATGCACTCGGTATCTGCATTCACCTCGCAGATCCCCTTGGAAGACCCGCCGCAGGGTCCGTGGAGCAGACTTTTGGCGCATCTTGCAATGGGACACAGTCCGCCGAACATGTGGATGCCGCAGGTGCCGCATCCGGCACACCGCTCTTCCCAGACCCCGTGTTGGGTTGCCCCGCCGAAAAAGGTGGTGTTCACGGCCGGATAAAAGGTCTGGGTCTTGTACATTTCAGATAAAAACTGGGGCCCGACGCCGCAGGCCATGGAAATCACGCTGTCATAATCGTTCACCGCCTCTCCCAGTTCGGCCACATATTCGGTATCGCATTGTCTTTCCAATACCTGGATATCGATATCAATGGGGTTACCGGCCTTTTTCCGGGCAATTTTCAAAGAAGATGTCAGAATTTCCACCTCTTTGAGTCCCCCGACATTGCAGACAGTGACGCACCCCTTACATCCAAGGATGAGAATTTTTTTATTGTCCGCCACCATCCCCAATATTTCTTCAAGAGATTTTCGATCCGCAACTATCATTTGTCACCTCTGATATTTGGTCTTGTGCCGGACCCTGGGTCCGGCACAAGAGTGGTTATTGTTACAGACTTCATGCCGCTGTATGATTTTTTACCGGTGTGGGCCCAAGGGCCCTTATCCGTTCTGCCATCTCATTGGCAATCTCGGCAAACCGTGCCCCCTGGGCAGAGGAAAGGTTGTACATTTCCACCCGCTCGGGCTCAATGCCGAGTTCCGTGAGAATTTTTTTCACGTGGGCCACCTTCCTTCGTGCCTTGAGATTGCCTTCGATATAATGGCATTCCCCTTCAAGACAACCGGCCACATACACCCCGTCCGCCCCGTCCTCAACGGCATTGAGCAAGTGGAGGATATCCACCCTCCCCGTACACGGCACCTGGATAATCTTTACATCTGCAGAATAAGAAAGTCTCATGGAACCTGCCAGGTCCCCGGCTGCATAGGCTCAGTACTGGCAGCAAAACGCCACTATTCTGGGTTCAAATTCTTGGGTCATGTAAACCTCCCTTCATCCTGATGATAGTGCAAAAATAAATCTGAGTCATGATGCCTTCTCCCCAAACAATGCATCGGTCTTGGCCATGATCTGCTGGTCGGTAAAATGGTTCAGCCGGATGGCCTTTCCCGGACACTCGGCCACACAGGCCCCGCATCCATGGCATTCCGAAGGCGAAATCTCTGCATACCCGTCGGCATGAATATAGGGAATGTGGTAGGGGCAAGTCCTCACACAGGTCAGACAGACCGCACATTTTTCCTTTGTGACCTCGGCCACCACACCGCCCACCATGAGAGACTCCCGGGACAGAATCCGCATGGCCCGGGCCACGGCGGCCCTTGCCTGGGCGATACTCTCTTCAATGGGTTTGGGATAATGGACAAGGCCTGCCACAAACAGACCGTCAGAAGCAAAATCCACGGGCCGCAACTTGGCATGGGCCTCCACAAGAAACCCTTCGTTGTTGGTCGGCACCTTGAATTTCTCGAACAAGGCCTTGTTGTCGCCGGGGGTCACTCCGGACGCCAGCACCACCAGATCCGGATTGATTTTCACCGGCATCTGAAGCACATGGTCCGTGACCTTGAATTCCAGGCGCCCTTCCCCGTCTTTTCGCAAGACCGGCATTTTTTCCAGGTCATACCGGATAAACAAAACCCCCATCTCCCGGGCCTTTTTATACATATCTTCCCTGAACCCGTAGGACCTTATATCCCGGTACACCACATAGACCCGTTTGCGCGGGTCCATTTCCTTGAGGGCAATGGCGGATTTGAGACTATGGGTACAACAGACCTTGGAGCAATAGGGATTTTCCTCATTCCGGGACCCCACGCACTGGACAAACACAATGGCCTTAGCCGTGGTGACGCTCACATCCTTTTCCCGTAAGGCTTTATCCATATCCAGATGGGTGAGCACATCGGGATGATCCCCGTACATGTATTCTTTTGGTTTATATTCCATGCCGCCCGTGGCAATGATGGCAGCCCCGTGTTCAATTTTAATCTCCTCGGGGGGAACCGCTTTGCCGTTGACAGCAATGGTGGTGGCAAAATTGCCCATGGAGCCTGTGGTATGGGCTATATGGGCCTCGGTGTACAGGGTGATGGCGCTGTTGGCCTTTGTCTGGGCAATCAGGTTTTCCAGATAGGCCTGGATGGGTTCGCCCTTCCAGGTGGCATTCAGCTGCCGGGCAATACCGCCCAGAACATCTGATTTTTCCACCAGATGGACGGCCACCCCCTGGGCGGCTGAGGCCAAAGCGGCTTCCATCCCGGCCACGCCTCCCCCCACCACCAGCATGGATTTTTTAATTTCCAGACTCACCTGGTGCAGGGGTTCTACAAAAGCGGCCTTGGCCACTGCCATGCGGACCAGGTCCTTGGCCTTGGCCGTAGCCTTTTCCGGTTCGTTCATATGGACCCAGGTGTTCTGGTCCCGGATATTGGCCATTTCAAACAAATACTTGTTCAAACCAGCGTCCCGGATGGTTTCCTGGAACAAAGGCTCATGGGTGCGGGGGGAACAGGAAGCCACCACCACCCGGTTGATCCCGTGTTCGAGGATCACCTGTTTCATATGGTCCTGGGAATCCTGGGAACAGGTGAACAGATTGTCCTCCACATGGACCACATAGGGAAGGGTTGCGGCATAATCCCGTACAGCCGGAACATCGGCGACCCCGCCGATATTGATACCGCAATTGCATACAAAGACCCCGATCTTGGGGATCTGCCCTGAAAAATCGCGTTCCGGGGGCAATTCCCTGACCCTGGTTTTTGACCACCTTTCATTGCCCATGGACATGGTGGCCGTGGCAGCGGCGGCAGATGCCTCCATGACCGAGGCCGGGATATCCTTGGGCTCCTGGAAGGTACCGCAGACGTAAATCCCTTTTCTGGAAGTGGTCACGGGAGACAGGTTGGCTGTTTCGGCAAACCCGTGGGCGTTGAGTTCAATCCCCATCTGCTCGGCCAGAATCTTTGCATCCTTGTTGGGGGCAAGTCCGATGGACAGCACCACCATATCAAAAATTTCTTCTACCGAGTTGCCGGCTTCCGTGGAATAGACCAGGCGGTACCGATCTCCCGGTTCCGGGAATACCGAATGGATCCTTGACCGGATAAAGCGGACCCCGTTGTCGTCTTCGGCCCGCATATTGTACTTGTCAAACTCTTTGCCATGGGTTCTCATGTCCATGAAAAAGATGGCGGCATCCAGGCCCTTGGCCGAATGTTCCTTGGCAATCACCGCCTGTTTGTTGGCATACATGCAGCAGACCCCGGAGCAATAGGAATGGTCTCCCTTGTTGATATCCCGGGACCCCACGCATTGGAGCCAGGCAATCTTCTTGGGTTCCTTATGATCCGAGGGCCTTACCAGATGCCCCCCATAGGGCCCGGAGGCCGAGAGCACCCGTTCAAATTCCAGACTGGTCATGATATTGGGACTGTGACCATAGCAATAGGTGACCATCTGGGTGGGTTCAAAGGGTGTAAACCCCGGCGCCAGGATAATGGCCCCCACATCGATGGTATGGGTTTTTGCCGGCATGAAATGGTCCACGGCATTGGCCAGGCAGGCAGGAACGCATTGCATGCACTCGGAGCAATATCCGCAGTTCAGACACCGGGCCGCTTCCTTCTGGCCCTCTTCCAGGCCATAGCCCAGTTCCACCTCGTTGAAATTGCCGGCCCGCAGGTCCAGGCTAAGTTCCGGCATTTTATACCGGTGCTCAATCCTGGTATCCGCCTCCACCGGCCGGTACTCGGGATTTTCCACAATGGGCAGTTCCCGCCCGGCTTCCATGTCCGCACCTGTCAAATACCGAAAAATAGACTCGGCAGCTTCCATGCCCGCAGCAATGGCGGCAATGGCAACGCCCGGTCCTGTCTGAACATCCCCCCCGGCAAACACCCCGGGCCTGTCCGTTGCCAGGGTGATTGGATTCACCTCGGTGGTGTTCCAGCGGCTGATTTTCAATCCTGCCAGGTCTTCAAGGGCCGACAGATCCGGCCGCTGGCCAATGGCCGGGATGAGCTGGTCAATGTCGATGACATACTCACTGCCCGGAACGGGAATGGGCCTTCGTCTGCCCGAAGAATCCGGTTCCCCCAGTTCCATTTTAATGACCCGGACACCTGACACCTGCCCGTTTTCCCCGAGAATCTCCTGGGGAGCGGCCAGGTAGGTGATTTTTGTGCCCTCGACTTCTGCCGCACAGATCTCCTCTTCCCAGGCCGGCATTTCCCTGCGGGTCCTGCGGTAGAGGATGGTCACTTGTTCGGCCCCCAGGCGTACGGCAGATCTTGCCACATCAATGGCCACGTTTCCGCCGCCGATGATGCCCACCCGTTTGCCCACCTTTGTGGTGCCGGTCAGGTTGAGTTCTCTTAAAAAATCAACCCCCTGGCGGACGCCGTCAAGTTCTTCACCGGGAATTCCCAGCTCAATGCCCTTGTGGGCACCCAGGCCCAGAAACACCGCGTCATACCCGTCGGAGAGCAGACTGTCCACGGTAAAATCCTTGCCCAGACGACTGTTAAGCTTTAGTTCCACCCCCAGATTGGTCACAACTTCAATATCCTTGTCCAGCACTTGTCTGGGCAGCCGATGGTCGGGAATACCGACTCTCAGCATACCGCCGGCCTGGGGAAGGGCTTCAAATATGGTGGCATCCACCCCTTTTTTCGCCAGATGAAAACCTGCGGACAAACCGGCAGGACCGGAGCCCACGATGGCCACCCGTTTGCCGATTTTTTCAGCACATAAAATCTCAACTTCACGGGGGTCAAAATTATCAGCTGCCATGCGCTTTAAATCCCGAATGGCAACAGGTTCATCCACATCACACCTTCTGCAGGCATCCTCGCACTCATGGGGGCATACCCTGCCCAAAACCCCTGGCAGGGGGAGCTGTTCCATGATGATTTCCAGGGACTCTTTAAATTTACCCTGTTTGACCATCTGGACATAGCCCTGGACATTGAGTCCGGCAGGGCAGGTCAGACGGCAGGGGGCCTTGTCTCTTTTTTCTATGGAAAAAGCCGAGGGCATGGCCTGGGGATAAAGCTTAAAGGCGGCCTTGCGATCCCGTAAATTTTCGTCAAACTGGCTGGGCAGCTCCACGGGGCATACCTTGGCGCATTCCCCGCAGGCCGTGCATTTTTCCGGATCTATGAACCGGGGTTCTTCTTTTAAGGTGACCGTAAAGTCCCCTTCTTCCCCTGTCACGGATTCAACCTGCGTCATGGTCATCAACTCGACATTGAGGTGACGGCCTGCTTCCACCAGTTTGGGGGAAATAATACACATGGAGCAGTCATTGGTGGGAAAGGTTTTGTCCAGTTGCGCCATTGTTCCGCCAATGGCTGTATTTTTATCTACCAGGTAGACCAGATATCCCGAATCCGCCAGATCCAGAGACGCCTGGATGCCGGCGATGCCGGCACCGACTACCATTACCGACCCATTACCTTTTTTGGCCATTGCATCCCTCCTTTTCATAGCCCGACCTCGGCCAGATCCGGCCCGAGATAAGTTCGTTCGGTTTCAGCCAAAACCCCCATGGCCAGACAAAGGATGGTCCACAAATGGACCACATGATAGTTGCCGCCGAAATGGTGGCCGATATCTTCAATCTGTCCGTGACAATTGTGGCAGGGGGCTATCACATAGGTGGCACCGGTTGCTGCAATCTGGTTGTACTTGGTCTTTCCATAGGCCCGCCGCTGGTCGGGGAACCCTGCCTGGAGCGCCCCGCCGCCGCCGCCGCAGCAAAAATTATTGTCCCGGTTGGGCACGGTATCGATAAAATTTTCCTCGCCCACCACGGTTTTAATCACAAACCGCAGATCATCCACAATCTTGTTCGAGCCGCTTTTGCGTCCGATATTGCACGGATCCTGCACGGTGAATTTTGCGCCGATCTCTTTGTTCCAGTCGGAGTTGACCTTCAACTTTCCCTCTCTGATCCACTGGGCATACAATTCAATAATGGTAATCAATTCAAATTTGTGGGGGATCTTAAATTTGCGCAATCCTTCCAGGATTGCAAAATAAGAGTGACCTCATTCGGTATTGACCACCATGGGACTTTTCAGATTATTGTCCACATGGTGGACAAACTCCTCAATAATATATTTCCAACCCTCATTATCGGCCATGAACATGCAATAGTTTTCACCGGCCCACATCACAGACGGGTAGGTCCAGTCAGCCCCCACCATGTGGAGAATCTTCCACAAAGGCCCCATCTCCTCGGGTTCGGTAACCGGTTCCCGGGAGTTCTGGTTTAAGACCATGGCAGCCCCTTCCCGGTCCACGGTCACATAAAGGTCTTCAAATCCCTCATGGTCTTCCCGAATCTCTTCGGCCACATCCAGGACGGTAAATTCGAAATCATCCTTTTGGGCACCCATGGCGCTTCCTGTCCGGATATGCTGGTCGCAGGAGCCCAGGATTCCCTTGGGTCTTTTTTCCCTGGGAATGCTGGCCCGCAGATTAAACACCAGTGCCGGCACATTAATTTTCATGGGACAGCCCAACACGCAGCGTCCGCACATGGAGCAAACCCATTTCCAATCTGATTTGCGCATCTCATCATCCATTCCCAGGTTCAGCATTCTGATCAGCTTTCTGGGGTCCATATCAAATTGTTCCGACGCAGGACACCCGCCCGTGCAGGTGCCGCAGGTCAGACACAGGTCAAAATTCGCATCCGGTACCTTGTCCAGTACCTCCCCCTTAAATTCAATATCCAGAGCGTCAATCCTAATTGCCTCTGCCATTACAAGCTCCCCCTATCTCAATTTGGCTGCATTAAGATACTGTCCCAGCTTATCCTCTCCGCCGATGGTGATAATATGAACTCCCTGGCAGATATCCTTAAGACTGTTGACTGTATCAGCAAAAAGCTCAATACTTGCCTTTGTCTTGTCCGGTGCTTTTAACAGCTTCTGGATGACCCACTCAGGAACAAGTCCGGATTTGAAATGACGATTTAAAAATTTCCCCATACCTGCTGTGCGAAGGATCATCACCTCTGCGATAACCGGCACGCGGAAGGGCGCCACCTGCTTCATAAATTTTTCAAACTGATCCACGTCAAAGATGGGAGTGGTCAAAAAATACCCGGTTCCCACATTGAGCATGTCCTCCATTTCCTCCATCCCCCGCTTGGGCATATTGCGTCCCCAGGGCGTTTCAACACCGGAACCCAGCATGAAATCCATTTTGGCCTCCATTTCCTTGCCTTCAATGGTCACCCCCTGTTTGAGATGGTCCAGAACAGAGCCGAGCTTTCCCGAATCCACATGAAAAAACATGGACTCCTGGAGGGTATCCCCGGAAATCCGATAGTCTTCGGTAAACACCAGAAGATTTTCCACCCCTGTCTCATGGGCCAGGGTCAAATCTTTCTGGAGCTGGTACCTGTTTTTATCCCGGGTGGTGGTCTGGTAAATGGCATTAAACTTATTCTTTTTTAAAAGATCACAGGTTTTAATGCTGTCCCCGACAACCCCTTCAAGCTCCACTTCCGAGACAGACACCCCGTCCACACGACCTTTGATTTTTTTCAGACTCTCAATCAGTGCTTCCGGTTCATCGTCGCCAAGGGGGGCCTGGA